>NZ_JBGQQZ010000029.1:0-29700 GCF_045528575.1 Ruoffia sp. FAM 24228 | reverse complement strand
AATGGAATAAAGACTTGAGTTATAAAAGAATCGAAAAGCGACATTTCCCCCATGGGGGAAACCCTATACCTAAAAGTCTAATGGGGTATGTCTTTTGAATAACAATAGTGTTGCATTTGATTTGACAACAGAGGTCTTTTATTTTTTAATTACTTCTTCTGTGTCTACATCAAAGAAATGACCTTTATTCATATTGAAAGCGAGTTCTACCGTTTCGCCAGGTCCATGAGTATCACGTGCGT
The DNA here is from genome assembly GCF_045528575.1 of Ruoffia sp. FAM 24228. Lineage (NCBI taxonomy): Bacteria > Bacillati > Bacillota > Bacilli > Lactobacillales > Aerococcaceae > Ruoffia > Ruoffia sp. FAM 24228. The sequence continues at coordinate 29,458 of NZ_JBGQQZ010000029.1, read as the reverse complement.
CTACACGGGCAACAAACGTTGTATCTCCTACTTTCGAGTGAAGCATTGTCTCAGACCCCATTAACTCAGACACTACAACTTCAGCGTTAACACGTGCTTCAGAGTGTAAGTCTAGTGCCACTTGCTCTGCATTAATGTCTTCTGGACGAATACCGAATACGACATCTTTTCCTTCGTAGCCTTTCTCTTCTAATAGACGACGAGCAGGTTCGTATACTTCAACATCAATTTCTTTACCATCTGTGATACGTCCATTTGAATAAGTTACATTAAAGAAGTTCATTGCAGGTGATCCCATAAAACCTGCTACGAACATGTTCACTGGACGATCATATACTTCTCTTGGTGAACCAATTTGTTGAATAATCCCACGGTCCATGATGACAATGCGTGTTGCTAAAGTCATCGCTTCCGTTTGGTCATGGGTAACGTATATCGTAGTTGTGTTTAATGTGTTATGTAGTCTAGCGATTTCAGTACGCATTTGAACACGTAATTTCGCATCTAAGTTTGATAATGGCTCATCCATCAAGAACACTTTTGCGTCACGAACAATCGCACGCCCTAGTGCCACACGTTGTCTTTGTCCACCAGACAAAGCTGCTGGTTTACGCTCTAAGAACTCTGTTAAACCTAAAGTTTCAGCTGCTGAATCGACACGCTTTTTGATTTCGTCTTTTGAGTATTTACGTAATTTTAAACCATAAGCCATATTATCAAATACAGTCATATGTGGATAAAGAGCGTAGTTTTGGAACACCATTGCGATGTTTCTATCTTTTGGCTCAACATCATTCATCACTTCTTCATCGATAACTAGCTCGCCTTTTGTAATGTCTTCAAGGCCAGCAATCATTCTAAGTGTTGTTGATTTCCCACATCCTGATGGTCCGACAAAGACGATAAACTCTTTATCATCGATTTCTAAATTAAAATCAGAAACAGAATAAGTATCATTTCCTGGGTATTGTTTATAAATATTATTTAAATTTATTTTAACCATTATAGTATAGCTCCTTTATTTTTTAGTAGTAGCAATCCATTATTATCCTTTATTTGTTTTGTACATAATGTTCATTAAAGTGTGTTTTCCAATAAACCCACATTAACATGAGAACAAACAATAATCCTTGAACCGTCAACATGGTTGTTGGATTTCCACTGACTAAACCAATCACCATAGCCATGACAGTTGGTAACCCTAAACAATTTAAGACGATCGTTAAAGCTTCAGAAAACGAATTAATATCGTACATATCATTTTTTCGCATAAAGGATAAGAAGAAACTTGATCCTAATACTAAGAATAGCAGACTCACTATTATTAGAACACTTAATTGAATATAATTTGTTAAGATAATCGATGTTCGATTACTCCAAAACCATTGTTGTGACATCAATTCTTTTAAATTCTCTACGTCTTCAACTTCATTCATCGGCTTGTCACCTGTATAAGGTTGATAAAACAGAGATGAGATGTCTTCACCAAAGATAGTCTGATCAGAAGTATAAATAATACCTCCTCGATCACTCAATAATGTTTCAGCTGCTTCGATTGAAGGTGTTAAGCCAATAATGAATTCATCATTTTCTTTAATGATCTTATCTTCAGTAATCATAAGATTTGTTCCGCTATTACCAAGAGTATTTAACTCTTGAACGACTGATTCGTCGATATAATCCATCACTTCAGGCACATAGTTTGTTAAGTCTGCGCTAGTTGTTCTACCCAACTGTAATGATAAAGGTATCATCATTAACGAAGCGAGCAGAATCATGACAACTAACTTTTGCCAGTGTATTAAATACTGTCTATGTGTAAAACTTTTTACTGCAGAGAATGCAGTTAAAAAATAATTGATTGGAAATACATGCGCCATATAAATCATTCCTTATCTAACCTTTAGTACCGCCACTCGTTAATCCAGATACAAAATTCTTTTGTAACATAAAGAATAGAATGGAGATTGGAACCGCAATTAAGATTGCACCAGCGGCAAATAGTGCGACACGTTGATTTCGTGTGTCATTAATAAAAGTTTGTAAACCAACAGCGACCGTATATGATTCTTGACTTCTTAATAAGAATCTAGCTAACATGAAATCCCCGAAAGGTCCCATGAATGCCCATAAAGCTTGAACGGCGATCATAGGTCTAACCAGTGGTGTTACAATCTCCCAGAACGTTCTAATATGTCCGGCACCGTCAATTTTTGCGGATTCATCTAAGTCATAAGGTACTGTATCAAAGTATCCTTTCATTAAGTAAGTATTCATTGGAATACCTCCACCAATATAAAGGAATGAAAGGAACCAAAATTCATTAATCGCATCTAATAAGAAAGCCATGACGAAGAAGGCTGTTAAAGCTGCGGTTGTTGGAACCATTTGGATAATTAAAAACATCATTAAACTATTTTTTCGTCCCATAAAACGGTAACGACTGTATGCGTAACCTGCTAAAGTAACAATGGTTACTTGAACAATCATTGTACTGAAGGCTACGATTAATGTGTTGACATACCATCTACCATACATCGTCTCATCGAATAATCGTCTAAAGTTATCTAACGTCCATGTTGCATTTAAATCTAATGAGAAGGACGTGATATTACCTGCCTGAAAGGCTGAACTCGCTGTTACTAAAAGCGGGTACATGATAATAATCGATAAGACAATCATAAATAAATACGTTAAGATCTGTCCGATGAGTCTTTTTGCTTTCGCTGAACCTTTCTTCTTCATAATTATTCATCCTCCATGTTAAATGCATTTGTCCGTTTAAATACAATCAACGTCACACCAATAACGATAAATGATACGATGATTGTTAAAGCAGCTGCAAGTGAATATTGAGGGGAGTTATTCGTCGTCAGCTTGAATATCCAAGAAATTAAGATATCCGTCTGTCCGGCCCCGCCACCCGCACTTCCGGGTCCACCATCATTAAATAGATAGATCATAGTGAAGTTATTAAAATTCCCAGTATATTGAGTGACGAATACTGGAGCTGCTACAGCAAAGACTGTTGGCATTGTGATGTCACGGAAACGTCTAATAGCTCCAGCGCCATCAATTTTGGCTGCTTCATATAAATCTTCAGGAATCGCTTGTAAAATACTTGTCGTCATAACGTAAATATAAGGGAAACCTAACCAACCTTGAATCATAATAATTGCAACTTTGGTCCAATAAGGATCTGTCTTCCAAGCAATTCGTCCGATATCCATGAATGGGATAAAGTTATTTAGAAACGGAATAACTTGGGTGTTAATGGCTCCAACTGAATCGTTAAACATATTCGAGAATGACATAATTGTAATGAACGCAGGCACAGCCCACGGTAATAAGAAAATAACCCCAAAAATACGTTTACCTTTAATGAACGGTTGGTTAGCAATGACTGCTGTGAACACTCCTAAAACAATTTGTAATGTAGTCGCACATAGCGTCCAAATAATTGTCCAAGAGAATACCGATGTGAATGCATCACGGAAAGTACTTAAAGTGAATATATTAAGAAAGTTTTCTAAACCTACCCAACTTAATAATTTTGCCGGTGGCATATTCATAATACTGTAGTCCATGAATGCCATAAATATCGTTACGAGAACTGGGAATATAATTGCAAAGATCATTGCTAAGTATGCCGGTACAATTAATAAATATGGAAATCCATTTTTATATACATTATTAAAAAGTTCACGGAAAGTTTTATTTACGTGAATACCAGAGTTCCAGTGTGACGCCACTTTCTTCGCATCATAAATATTGAATACGTAGAAAAATAAAAATATGATAGTAACTAATACTTGTAGTGTTCCTCGAATCATCATAAATAATGAATGATCTTCCATCGGAGTTGTTCCAAGCGTTACTAAATCATATATGGCTTGAATTCCAAAAACATTTAATTCATAAACGAATAAAATTGCTACAGCTAAAAATAAGATACCTTTGATAATTTGCTTATTATAAAGTTGCCCAAGACCTGGGATAATTGACAAGGCAGCTGCCAATTTCTCATTTTTAATTGACTTTTTTTCTACTTCCATCATAAAGCCTCCTCTAATACTTCCCAAACTAATGATTAAAAAATCTGGCTGGCGTAGGCCAACCAGACATTGTTAGTTAATTTCAGTATTAATAATTTTGTTGAATTGTTTGCGTAATTAACTCAACTGCATCGTTTGCCGATTCTTCTGCAGTTTTAGTTCCGGAAGCTGCATCAAACATTAAACTTTCAGCTCCTACCCATACCTCGGCCATTTGAGGGATATTTGGCATTGGTACTGCGTTTTCATATACTTCAATTACAGCTGCTGTTAACTCGCTGTCTGATTGAGCTGCTTGCTCACGAGCTACTTGGTTCGCAGGAATTTCGCCTAAGCGTTCGTACATAATTGTTTGTTGCTCTTCACTAGTTACCCAGTTTAAGAACTCTTGTGCTAATTCAGTTTTTTCAGTAAAGGCTGAGACTGCCCATGCTTTCCCTCCACCAAATGGTTTGTATTCTTCACCATTAGGTAATGTTGGGATTGTTGTAGTAGCATAAGGAATTCCAGAGTTATTGAAATCATTTGCCATCCAAGGTCCAGTAATTACTGCAGCAGTATTACCTTCCATGAATGATTGGTTAATGAAGTCTGTAGCACTAGTTACGTCTAACATACCTTGTGGCCAAGTGTTTTGGTACCAGTTTGTTGCGTATTCAATAGCTTCGATAGCGCCTTCATTATTTAATCCAATGTCTTCAGTATTTGTTCCATCTTCACCAAATACATATCCACCGTAACCAGCCAATAGACCATAAGTCATATAGAAGTCAACCCAGTTAGTTAAGAAGCCAACGTTACGTCCTTCTTCATCTTCAAATGCGAAACGCTCATCTTGAGAAATCGCTTCTAATTCTTCAAATGTTTCAGGGGCAGCATCTAATAATTCTGTATTGTAGAACATTACTAATGTTTCAATAACAGTTGGCGCTCCATAAATTTGACCGTCCATAGTTACTTGTTGCTGATCTGTCTCATTGTAGCCAGCATCCTCATTCAGAGTCACAGGTTGGATTAAACCTTGCATACCTAATGAACCAATACGGTCATAAGGTGCGATAACTACGTCCGCTCCTGTTCCAGCAGGTCCATCTAATGCTAAACCATCTAATACTTCGAACATATCTGTGTCCCAAACTTCAACACTTACACCATGCTCTTCTTCAAAAGCTTCGATATTTTCAATAACATAGTCATAATGACCAGCGGCAGAGATAATGAGTGTTTCCTCTTGTGCTAATACTTCCTGTGCAGGTAGTAATACACTTGCAGCGACAGATGCTCCTAGAATTGCAGTTGTAGCACCAGTAACAATTTTTTTCCAATCAAATTTCATTGATTTTCCTCCTATTTTTGCGTTTGTGTAAACGCTTTAATTACTACAATTATAATACCGCAATCGTTTGCATTAATCAAGCGTTTTCAACTAAAAAATTCACATTTATTTCATAATTAGTAATTATTCACAAGTAAAGCCAGCGGCGTATTGGCTATATCTAGCTTTCCGTCTGTAATTGTTACTTTTTCATCTGATATTAAATTCGTATATTCGCCATCTGCGACTGGGAAATCGATGGATCCTTCTGAGTCTTTTAAGTTAAATACTCCATAGAAAGTTTGTTGAGCATTTTTATAATTTAAAGTCACTGTATTTGTCTCATTATCTGCTTCAAGTGAATATAAACCATCTAAGGGAACAAATTCTTTCTGAATTTGGGCTAACTTAGCTAAAAACTCGCTAATGTCATGTCCGCTATCCCAAGCAATTGGGTCGCGATCAAATAAACTTGGTGTCATCTCCGCTAATACTTCTTGTCCGTTATAAATCAGCGACGATCCTTTTTGCATAAAGGTGAAGGCCGTCCATTGCATCAATTCACTGTCTTTTGGAATACGATGTCTAATTCGTAAATGATCATGGTTTTCTAGGTTTCTCATCTTCACATAATTCCAAGGATACGTGTAATCTTGTACTTTAAGACGTTCAATATATGCTTCGATATCAATCTTGCCTTCTATATATAGTTCAAAATGATCATAAACATCATAGTCATAAGTCATATCAAAGGCTTGATAAATTTCACTGTCACTTAGCGCAATCATATCTTTTGATCTTAATTCGCGAATAAAACCAGGATGAACTGATTCGGATAACCAAATCACTTCTGAATTAATTTCCTCCACGGCTTCCCTTGCTTGTAACCAAAACTCAATCGGTACTAAAGGTGCAACATCACATCTAAAACCATCTACACCACGTTTAACCCATTGTTCTAGTGTTTCAATTTGGTAATTCCATAGATCGGGATGTTTATAGTCTAAATCGACAATATCACTCCAATCACCGACGCGGTTCCCAAAATGACCTTCGGCTGTTTTATAGAACCAGTCAGGATGTTCATTAGCAAGAATAGAATCAGGCGATGTATGATTATAGACGATATCAATCATAACTTTCATCCCACGCTTGTGGATTTCTTCGATTAATTTTTCAAAGTCTTCCATTGTACCGTAATGTGGATCGACACTGCGGTAATCTTTAATCGCATATGGTGAGCCATCTTCTCCTTTGCGGCTCTTCTCACCTATAGGATATATCGGGAGAAACCAGACGATATCTGTTCCTAAATCTTTGATTCGATCTAACTCAGAAACGACTGCTTTGAATGTACCTTCTTCAGTGAAATTTCTAACAAAGATGCTGTAAATTACAGACTTTCTTAAGTTAATACTTGTTTGTTTTGCCATTTAATTTTTCTTTCTTTATTTAGTAAAACGTTTGCATTAATTTTAACGAAAACAATCCCCTTTTGTAAAGTTAATTGTTAATTTAAATATAATTAACTTGAATTATAATCTTTACAAAGGGGATGTTTGAGTTTAACTATTTTAAATCTTTGAGTGCATGTTCACTCATTGATTTTTCTAATTCTTGGGCTTGTCTTTCACTTTCTTCTGAACTTAATCCTAACTCTTCAGTAATGATTGCTTGGACTGGCTCAACTAAGCTATGCATCTCATCCGTTCTAAAGAGCATGTAGTTTGTCCGTCTTAAGAAGAAGTCTTCACTTGTTAGGTTTGCTTCTTCATGAATTGCATAGAGTAAACTTATTGCATCTTTGACTGGCAATGATAATTTATCTGCATAATCTTTGGCTTGATCTAAATATTGTAATACACGTTCAGCGTTTGAACCGTAAAGGTTTGCTAAGTAATCAGCCTCTTCTGAATTCAAACCAGTTTTTTCGTATAATTTAGCAAATTCTTGAATGGATTCATCGACACGCGTTTTGTCAAAATGTCCACCAGACACTTGGTACGCTTTAGAATCAATTAAAGTAAATTCTTTATCGGTCTGTTTGTTCAATGTATCGATCATAACTTTCATCGCGCCTTCGGCCATTTTACGGTAGTCAGTTATCTTTCCTCCAGCAAGGGTCAGAAGTCCAGTTTCACTGACAGATAAATCACTTCCACGAGAAATAGCGGATGGGTCGTTTCCAGACTCTGTATTATCACGATTCGCATCACGAATACCCTTCTCAACTTCGGCTCTTGGAACTCTTCCTTCATTATATTCAGTAAATAATAAAGCTAATTCGTCAAAGCTTTCATCTGATAATGCTCCATTATGCCCACCATTATAATCCGATCCACTGTTTCCTGAAATGAGTGGTCTTAGACCTGCCCAACTCGCTTCAATATCATCAATTGTAATCTTCGCATCTGGAAAACGTCGATTCACAATCTCAAGTAAATACTCAATGTCATGTAAGCTGACTTGAGGGTGTTTTAAATCACCATCATAATCTGTATCGGTTGTTCCAAAATACGTTTTAGTTTCTCTTGGTAGTACGAATACCATTCGTTTGTCACCTTCACCACTATCAAAGTATACGGGTGAATTAACAGGTAGCTTCTTAGCATCGACCACCAAATGAACCCCTTTAGTTGGGCGCATTTGAGGTGTTGTTTCAACTTCCGTATCAAGTGCTCGAATTGTATCACTCCATGGTCCGGTTGCATTAATAACTAACTGACTTTTCACTTTAAATGATTCTTGACTCAACATATCTTCAACAATGACAGACTGAATTCTTTGTTGATTATCATATTCAAAGCCTGTCACTTTTGCCCGACTTAAGACCACTGCACCATCTTCATGGGCTTGCTTAATGTTTTCAATAACTAAGCGTGCATCATTATTACGATAATCTAAGTAAAATCCACCGCCAATTAAATTTTCTTTAGCCAAGTTTGGTTGTCTTTCGATAACCTCTTCTCTTGTTAAGAGTTTATTTGCAAAGTCCGTCTCTTCGACACCAGCTAAACGGTCATATAAATCCATCGCCACTTCTAACTCTAATTGAGAAAAAGATGCACCTGGTTCGTCATATAATGGTAGTAACATTGGATCTGGTTTTGGTATGTGCGGTGCAATGCCTTGAACAACTGCACGTTCCTGAACTGTTTCAGATACAACTTCTACATCAAATTGCTTCAAGTAACGTAAGCCACCATGTACTAATTTCGTTGAACGGCTACTTGTTCCTTCAGAAAAATCTTGCATTTCGAGCAAGGCCGTCTTCATTCCACTCGCCGCTGCTTGTACCGCCAGTCCAGCCCCAGTAATACCGCCACCAATGATTACTAAATCAAATGTATCTGCTTGTAACTGTTCAATTACTTCAGATCTTGAGCGATATGATAGAACTGCCACTACTCATCTCCTCCTTGAGATTTCTTAGCATAATATATTGTTGCGTCTACTGCATTTTCCCATCCTTCATATAAAGCTTCACGTTTATCTTCTGCCATATCAGGTTCGAATGTTTCCCCGACTTCAATTAATTGTTTCAATTCTTCTTGGTCTTTCCAATAACCTACAGCTAAACCAGCTAAGTAAGCTGAACCTAGAGCAGTCGTTTCTAATAATTTTGCACGTACAACTTTTACGTTCGCAATATCAGATTGGAATTGCATTAAGTATTGGTTCATTGCTGCCCCACCATCAACACGTAATTCCTCAATCTCTAAACCAGTATCTTTCTTCATTGTTTCTAATACGTCACGTGATTGGTAAGCAATTGACTGTAATGTTGCTTTAACTAAGTCTTCTTTAGTAGTACCGCGCGTTAAGCCATAAACTGAACCACGAGCTGCTGAGTTCCAATGCGGTGCACCTAAACCAGTAAATGCTGGTACTAGATATACTTCATCTTCACTATTTGATTTATATGCCATCTCTTCAGTTTCTGGTGATTCTTTGAATAACTCAAGACCATCACGTAACCATTGAATCGCTGCTCCAGTAACGAAGATCGATCCTTCTAATGCATAGTGCACTTTACCATCAATGGCGTAACCAATTGTAGTAATTAAGTTGTTCTCAGAAGCTTTAGCTTCTTCACCCGTATTCATAATCATAAATGAACCTGTTCCGTAAGTATTTTTAACCATACCTGGTTCAAAAGCCATTTGTCCGAATAAGGCTGCTTGTTGGTCCCCTGCCATCCCTGCGATTGGCACTTCTTTTCCATAGAAATGATATGTCTTAGTGTATCCATAAACTTCAGAGTTTGATTTAACTTCTGGAAGCATTGAGGCTGGAATATTTAATAATTCTAGGATTTCCTCATCCCATTTTAGATCATGAATATTAAATAACATCGTACGAGCTGCGTTTGAATAGTCCGTGACGTGAACGTCTCCACCAGTTAATTTATAAACTAACCATGAATCAATTGTTCCGAATAATAATTCGCCGTTTTCAGCGCGTTCTTGTGCGCCATCAACTTTATCAAGAATCCAACGAACTTTAGTTGCTGAGAAGTACGCATCGATGACTAATCCAGTTTTGCCTTGAATCATATCTGTGTGTCCATCTTTAATTAATTGATTAGCGATTGAAGCCGTTTGACGAGATTGCCACACAATAGCATTGTAGATTGGTTTTCCAGTTTCTTTATCCCAGATGACAGTCGTTTCACGTTGATTTGTGATACCGATGGCTTCAATGTCTTTTGGTTGTAATTCACTTTCAATAATTGCTTTTGAAATTACCGCTTGTACATTGTTCCAAATCTTATTCGCATCATGCTCTACCCAACCACTTTGTGGGTAAATTTGTTCGAATTCTTCCTGGCCACTTCCAACGATTTCACCTTTTTTATTAACAATAATTGCACGTGAACTTGTTGTCCCTTGGTCGATTGACATAATATATTTTTCAGCCATTCATATTCTCTCCTTTTTTAATCTCAATGCGTCTCAAAAAATTAAATTCCTGCTAAAACTAGATTATAAATTAGACCTCCAACGATACCACCAACGATTGGTCCTAATACTGGAATCCAAGCATAGCCCCAGTCAGCGTTTCCTTTGTTTTTCATTGGTAAGAATTGATAAACGATACGTGGCCCTAAGTCACGAGCTGGGTTAATCGCATAACCGGTTGTTCCACCAAGTGAAAGTCCGATGGAAGCTACAATTGCACCAACGACGAATGGTCCAAAACCTGATGATAAGTTATTTGGTCCCATTGCCATTACACCAATCACTAGGACTGCAGTACCAACAACTTCACCAATGAAGTTTGACGTTGTATCACGAACAGCGGGTGCTGTTGAGAATGCGGCTAATTTAGTTTCTGGATCTGGTGTCATATCCCAATGTGGTAAATATTGTAACCAAACAACGACTTGCGCTAACATTGCCCCAATCATTTGAGCAATAATATACATAAATGCTGTACCCCAAGATACTTGTCCTAAGACTGCGAAAGCAATCGAAACTGCTGGGTTTAAGTGAGCTGGACTATAGAAACCTGACACAAGTACCCCTAAAGTTACCGCAAGACCCCAACCAAGTGTAATCATAATCCAACCTGTGTTTTCGCCCTTAGTTCCTTTTAACACATTACCTGCAACAACACCATTACCTAATAATACCAATATAAACGTCCCTAATAATTCTCCTACAAAATCCATAATTGCCTACCTCCATTTTTTTATTTGTTTATTTTTAACTCATTAAGCTGTACTTCAATTACTTCTATGTCTGCCTCTGCTTGTAATAGTGCACCGGCTGTATATGCTCCTTCAACTACTGGAACTTCATATACTTTCACTTCTTTATCTGACATTTCGACTGCCATTTCTAAATTCATCTTTGCACTTCCAAGATCAAAAAACGCGAGCAGTTTATCTTTTGGATTCTTTTCAATCATCTCTGAAGCGGCGTCAAACGTTGTTCCAATCTCGCCATCTTCGTCTCCACCAGCATGGGTAATACTGACATCTTTCGCTACTTCATCTAATAAATTATGAATTCCTTGAGCTATATCTTTCGAATGTGACATAATGACAATTCCATATTCCGACATTATTCTATGCCTCCTGCTTCTATAAATGCTTCAAATAATAATCCTGAGGAGTATGCACCAGGATCAATATGTCCAATTGAACGCTCGCCAACGTAGGAAGCTCTTCCTTTCGTTGCTTTCATATCTTTTGTGTTCTCAACGGCATCTTGGATCACTTTAGAAGTTAAAGTTCCTTCTTTGAGTGCTTTCACAACGGGTGACCATGTATCAATCATTGTCTTTTCGCCTTCAGTGGATTTACCACGTTTTTTAATTGCCTCCAATCCATCATTCATTGACTCTGCCAACACTGCTTCATTTTGCACACCTTTAGCTAGACCTAAAATTGCAGAACCATATAATGGACCCGCAGACCCTCCAACTTTACTCAAGAGATTTTTTGCTACCACTTTTAGAGCGTCTGCTGCTGTTTCTGGTTGATCGGTTTCTAAGCCTTCCATAACAGCTTTCATCCCACGGGACATATTATTCCCGTGGTCTGCATCACCAATAGGTGTGTCTAGTTCTGTTAATTTAACTTTTTCTGCTTGAACTTTTTCATTGAAAAGTTCCATCCATTTTAATACTACTTCTAATTCCATAAACCATCTCTCCTATTTCCAAGCAATTGTTTTCGCTGGTGCATTTAATGCTTCTAACCATTTCTCGTCTTTGAACTTAATCAATGTTAATGAAAGTCCCTGCATCTCTAGAGACGTCATGTTGTCGCCTACTTTTTTGAAACGAACATCAATATTTTTATCTTCGAGTAAGGCACGAACATCATTCATAAAGACATATTGTTCCATTAATGGCGTACCACCCATGCCGTTAATGAAGACACCAATCGACTCATCCTCTTTAATCTCGAATGATTCTAATAATTTAGTGACTAGTTCTGTAGCTAAGTCTTTTGAAGGTTTTAGCTTCTCAGAACGATAGCCTGGCTCACCGTGTATACCAACACCATATTCAATCTCATCATCAGCTAAATTAAAGCTTGGCTTACCACCTTCAGGCGTTGTTGCCCCAGTTAAAGCGAGACCAATTGTATGAATATTTGGGACAAATGCATCTGCTATTTCTTTGATTTCTGCTAAAGACTTCCCTTGATCAGCAAAGTAGCCCACTATCTTATGCACTAAGACTGTCCCTGCTACCCCTCGCTTACCTTGAGTGTACAGTGAGTCTTCGACTCCAATATCATCGTCTACTATAATTGTTTCTACTTCGATGTCTTCCATCTCAGCTAATTCTTGTGCCATTTCGAAGTTCATAACGTCTCCTGAGTAATTTTTGATTACTAAGAATACACCTGCTCCTTCATCTGCTGCCTTAATTGCTTCTAGTATTTGATCTGGTGCTGGGGAAGTGAATACTGGACCACTTACCGCTGCAGTTAACATACCCTCACCTACGAAACCTGCGTGCGATGGCTCATGACCGGCACCACCACCAGATACAACTGCCACTCGATTCTTTTTCTCAGAAGTACGGACAATCACATCAAACCCAGATAATCTTTCTACAATGTCATTGTGCGCATATGCTAATCCCTCTAACATTTCATCAACAATTTGACTCGGATTATTCATAATTTTCTTCATGAAACGACACTCTCCTTATTCTTTTGATGTCTTAATCTTACTAGATGAAAACGCTTATATCAATTATTTTCAACCATTCTCACTTATTAAACTTATTTATGTGAACCTTAAGGCAGACTTCTAAGCTTCGCAAACGTCTTATGAAAATATTTATGCTACAATTATCCCAATATTTAGAAGAAAGAGGTCATTAGTAAATGCAAAATTATACAACGAAGCATCAATTAGAACACAGAACAATCCGCTTCTTTAAAAATAAGCCAGTTGATTCCGACTTAAGAAATAAGCTATTCACGATTATGAACCGGACAGCGACAAGTTCTGGAATGCAAACATATTCTGTGATTCGCGTCACGGACCAAGCGAAAAAGGACCAAATCGCTGAAGTGTGTAAACAGCTTATGTAGCGGAAGCACCTGAATTAATAATCTTTGTGGTAGATACTTTCCGTATGATGCAAATTGCTGAAGAGAAAGGATACAAAGGTGAGAGTTACCGAACGATGGATGTCTTTTTCCAAGGAGTTGCGGATGCATACTTAGCTGCACAAAATTTGACGACCGCAATTGAATCATACGATCTCGGCGCAGTTTACTTAGGAAGTATTCTAAATGACCCGCAAGAAATTATCGATATCTTAGAGCTACCTGAATTAACGTTTCCCATGGTTGGCATGTTGTTTGGTTATCCTGATGATAATCCTCAATTAAAACCGAGAATGGACCTTAAATATAAAGTAGGAGAAAATTCATATCCTTATGTGGCTGAAATAACTACTGAACTGAAAGAGTATGATGAAGAGATGTCGTATTATTATGACACCCGTGAAAAAAATCGTCGATCTGATACATACACCGATCAAGTGGTTCGTAAATTAAGTACACCGAATCCATTACGTCAAAAATTACTGCAAGTTGTTGAAAAGCAAGGGTTTGATTTAATGGTCGATGAATAGTTGGAATGAAAAAAGCCCCAGCCTTCCTGATTAGTTGGAAGACTGGGGCTATCAATGTGTGAATTTGATGGTTCTATTTTTTTAAACTGCAAGCCAAATTTCGCTATAAACGTTATCTTGGGATCGATCAAATTGTGTAAACGTAATTTCAGGTGCTTCGACTAATTCAATTTTCGATGATGGTAACCATTCTGAATATATCTTCTCCCATGTATCTTGCAATGTTTTAGGAAAGATCCTTTATTTGGAAATATTACCCACGTATGTTTTTCGACATTTACTTGTTCTAAATCCCCAAAGGTATTGTCCTCTGTAGTTAAAAAGTCAATCATATGAGTGCGTTCCCCTTTTTCATCAAATCCTTTGCCATCAAACTTATATGATGCGTTGACGACTTGATTTGGATACAATCCTGTTAGTTGGTGAATTTCTGCTTTTTGTTGTTTTGTAATGAACTTAGCTAAATTGGCAATATGGTTATTTTCACCTTCAAATTGAATGGGTACTGTCGCCTTAACACCAACGATATTAAACGCTTCTTTATGATCGTTTTTAAATTCTATTGTTTCACCTCCTCGAATATCTATATAGAATGTGAGTTTAAAATACGACTTCTTGAATGTTATTCTTAATGACTTCGGAAGGAAGATAATCACTCCACTCCCGAAAGGCTCTAGAAAAACCCTCCACGGATTGATAACCAAATCTTAATACAACATCTGTAACATTGTATTCTTCCTCACCTCTATATAATAACGAGTATCTTTGGATTCCACTTGATATTTCTAATACACAGAGTGTTGCATCTAGGAAATTATTACAAAATAAAAAAGCAGCCTATTGCTAGGCTGCCCTGAATTTTTAATGTGAATTATAGTTTAACGATGTTAGTCGCTTGCTCTCCACGTTGTCCTTCTTCGATATCAAAAGAAACTTGTTGTCCTTCTTCTAAAGTTTTGAACCCATCACCTTGGATAGCTGAGAAATGTGCAAAAACATCTCCACCATTTTCGCGTTCGATAAATCCGAAACCTTTGTCTGCGTTAAACCATTTAACTGTACCTGTATTCATAAAAAATTTCCTCCATGTGTGCTCTATGCACGTTGTATTTGCAATATATCGTTTTAAAATTGTTGGATTTAATCTAAAATGAATAAAAAGCCAATTAATTTGTTAACTAATAATACTACAATTAATACTATAACATTGGATCTAGAAAATGTAAAGCTTTTTAACAAAATAGTTTTAACTTTTTATAATTCTGTTTATAAGCTGTGTTTCTGACTGAAATAAGTGAAAACGCTTAACAAAAGACTTGAACAGGGATATAATATATTTATATAGGAATGTTCTAATGCTTACGTTTCTTTATGTCAGCAATATTATTTAAATAAAATTTGAAAGGTTGGTAATTATGGGAACTATTAGGAATCACTCGACTGAAACTATTCGCAAAAGTAAACCGCACTTCTCTTCTTTAAAGACAACTGTTGAAACTGCCTTTTATTCAAATAATACACGAGAAATTACTTCTGTCAAAGAAGCGTATGAATTGGCTAAAAATGCACCGCAAACAATTGTATTAGATGCTAACGTTAAACATGCTGAGGAATTAGAATTGCCGCAAGACGCAAATATTTTACTTGTAAATGATGGTGCAACAGTAGGTAGAACTGCACAGGCCCGACGAATCGTCGGATTAGATTCAAAGGAAGATAAAGAACTCTTCCCTATTGTTCGTGAGGCGATTTACGATGCGAGCTTTAGACCCTTTATCAAATCAACCGGTATCGTTGGTTTAGATGAAGACTTTATGGTGCGCGCTCACATTACAATGCCTGAAAAAGAAAGTAATAATATGTATTCTTGGTTAATGAACTTCCAGATCTTAAATGATACGTATGCAAATCGTTACCAAAACTCTAAGGAATATGACGAGAATGATATTTATATTTTCTTTGATCCTGATTGGACCCATCCTGATTATCCTCTGGGCTTATCATATATTGATGCAGATCAAAATGCTGCCTGTATCTTAGGTATGAACTACTTTGGTGAAATTAAAAAAGGAACGTTAACGCTAGCTTGGGCATCTGCTCATCGTAATAAATACGTGGCTTGTCATGGTGGTTTAAAGAAATTTAAGTCAAAAGACAACGAAAATCATGTTGCTTCTTTCTTTGGACTGTCTGGTTCAGGAAAATCTACTTTAACTCATGCCAAACACGACGACAAATACGAAATCGAAGTCCTTCATGACGATTCATTTATTATTAGTACTGAAGACGGTTCATCTGTCGCTTTAGAGCCATCATACTTTGATAAGACAAGTGACTACCCTGCTGGACATGTGGAACAAGATTATTTTGTCACTGTTCAAAACGTTGGAGTTACATTAAATGAAAATAATGAACGCGTGCTTGTCACTGAAGATATTCGAAATGGGAATGGCCGTACTGTTAAGTCTAGATATTCGACACCTAACCGGGTTGATAAGATTGAAGATCCAATTAATGCTATCTACTGGATTATGAAAGATGACGCATTACCACCTTTAGTTAAAATAACAGATCCACTACTTGCATCAACCTTTGGTTGTACTTTAGCTACAAAACGAACAAGTGCTGAGAATACAACAGATAGTTTAGACCAATTAGTTATTGAACCTTACGCAAATCCATTTCGGGCATATCCATTAGTAGAAGATTTTGACAAATTTAAGTCATTATTCGAAGACGGCGTAGATGCCTACATCATTAACACAGGTGAATTCCTTGGTGAAAAGGTAACTCCTGAAGATTCCCTCGGTGTTATTGAAGCAATTGTTGAAGGCAAAGGTGAATTTGAAAACTTTGGACCAATCAAAAGTTTCGAGTACCTTCCATTAGATAAGTTCCCTGTTCCATTCGATGATCCTGAATATACAAAATTATTAAAAGCCAGAATGCAAGTTCGATTAGACTACATTCAAAATTACAACAAAGAAAATCCTGAAGATAGCTTACCTGAAGAAATTACTCAAGCGCTAAAAGAGTTAGTTGATTCATTAAGCTAGGTTTGGATTTGGTTATTCCCCCATTGCCTGTGAATGGCAATGGGGTTTTTTGGTTAATGGGACAGGTCATGTGATGACTGGGGGAATTAGACGGTTAACGGGACAGGTCATTCTGTGACAGGGGAAATTAGACGGTTAACGGGACAGGTCATTCTGTGACAGGGGAAATTAGACGGTTAACAGGACGGGTCATGGAGTGACACGGGAAATTAGACGGTTAACGGGACTGGTCATCTAGTGACAAGGGAAATTAGACGGTTAACGGGACTGGTCATCTAGTGACAAGGGAAATTAGACGGTTAACGGGACTGGTCATGGAGTGACATGGGAGATTAGACGGTTAACAGGACTGGTCATGGAGTGACACGGGAAATTAGACAGCTACCGGGACGCGTCATTCTGTGACAGGGGAAATTGGAATCCCGCCCCCTCTTTCCCCATTCAAATTCATCTAAAATCCTATGATCGGTTAATATTTATGAATTATTTAAGAAGTTTAAGAAAAATGTAAGAGTTTTCAAGGTTATCCATTGACATTATCCTGTATTATAGTTAACATGAATGTAACGGTTGCGTAATATTTATGTAAAAATACAATTTAAGAAAAGGAGCAATAGAAATGGAATTACAAAGAAAAATTTTAACATCGTCAATGAGTGCATTGGCGGTAGTAGCAGTATTAGGCGTTGCCCCACTGAATGTTCAGGCTCAACAAACAACTCATACAGTTGAAGCTGGGGAGTATTTATATAATATTGCACCTCAATACGATGTGACAGTAGATGAATTGATTGAATGGAATAATTTATCATCAAATGATTTACAAATCGGAGATCAATTAATTGTTCAATCTCCTAATGAGGAAACTCCAGAAGAAGAAACTTCTTCTGAAATCACTGACGAAACGACTAATGAAGAGATTGATACTACGGTAGACGAAACACAAACCGTTCAACCTACTTCGGAAAATGGTCATTATTATGTAGTTAAACCAGGAGATTACTTATATAAAATTGCAAATCGCTTTGGAATCACAACTGAAGATTTAATAGAAGCTAATAACCTTGTAAGTAATAACCTTCAAATCGGTGATGTCTTATTCATACCTTCTGATTCTGCTGAAGAAGATGACGACGATAGTAACGAAGAAACGCCGTCTGAGACTTACTACACAGTTCAAGCAGGAGATTACTTATACAAAATCGCACAACAATTCGGAACGACTGTCGAAGCGATTAAAGATGCGAACGATTTAACTAACAATAACCTACAAATTGGGGACGTATTACTTATCCCGGACGGTTCTGAGGAAGATGACGAAGAAGAAACGCCGTCTGAAACTTATTACACAGTTCAAGCAGGAGATTACCTTTACAAAATCGCGCAACAATTCGGAACGACTGTCGAAGCGATTAAAGATGCGAACGATTTAACTAACAACAACCTACAAATTGGGGACGTATTACTTATCCCCGACGGTTCTGAAGATGACGACGATGAAGAAACGCCGTCTGAAACTTACTACACTGTTCAAGCAGGAGATTACCTTTACAAAATCGCGCAACAATTCGGAACGACTGTCGAAGCGATTAAAGATGCGAACGAATTAATTAACAACAACCTACAAATTGGCGATGTATTACTTATCCCTGACGGTTCTGAAGAAAATGACGACGAAGAAGAAACGCCGTCTGAAACTTACTACACTGTTCAAGCAGGAGATTACCTTTACAAAATCGCGCAACAATTTGGAACGACTGTCGAAGCGATTAAAGATGCGAACGATTTAACTAACAACAACCTACAAATTGGCGATGTATTACTTATCCCTGACGGTTCTGAAGAAAATGACGACGAAGAAGAAACGCCGTCTGAAACTTACTACACTGTTCAAGCGGGAGATTATTTATACAAAATCGCGCAACAATTTGGAACGACTGTCGAAGCGATTAAAGATGCGAACGATTTAACTAACAACAACCTACAAATTGGCGATGTATTACTTATCCCTGACGGTTCTGAAGAAGATGATGATGACGACGAAGAAACACCATCTGAAACTTACTACACAGTTCAAGCAGGAGATTACTTATACAAAATCGCACAACATTTTGGGACAACTATAGAAGCGATTAAAGATGCGAACAGTCTAACAAACAACAACCTACAAATCGGGGACGTATTACTCATCCCAGATGGTTCTGATGAAGATCCAGAAACGCCTGAATTTGTTGCACCCAAACCTGGTGACCTTGCTTATATGCCTGGCATGACTTTAGTGAAAAAATATTTTCCAACAGTTAACAGTGCAGTAACTTATGCTGAAGAGAATTTTGATTATAATGAACACATAAATTATTTTGTGAATTACTTTAAAGGAAGTTTTGTTCTATACTTCCAACCTAAATAGTTTATAGCAATGAAATACTCCCGAGAGGGAGTATTTTTTTATTTAATTATAATATTATCCTTTCATTATAATACTAAAAAATGAATTCAAAAAAATTATACGTAAGTTTTTGAAATTTAGAAACGTATGAAATAAAGTTAACAAAATAGCTATCATAACCTAATATTAGATTTTATGTTGAATTCGAGTTTAATATTTTCAATTAATATTCTAATATCGATATCTTTGATTCAAACAGATTTAACAAAAGAGGAAATTATTAGTCGCTTTCACGAAGTAGCAAGAGAAACTCCTTCTGCAAGTAACAGTCAAACAACTCGTTTAGTTGTATTATTTGGTGAAGAAAACGATAAAATTCTGGGACCATATCTTAGAAGTTCAAAAAGATGTTATGCAAAGTGCGATGTGGGATATATTCTCAGGTGTTATGGAAGGTGCTAAAGGCGCAGTAGTTACAATCTTCTTCTTCGAAGACCGTAATGCAGTTAAAGCTGGTCTAGGTGAAGGTGTTCGTGCAGATACCTAAAAAATTCATAACGATGCAAATATGCAATTCTCAATGTGGGTTACTTTAGCTGAATTAAACTTAGGAGCTAGCTTACAACATATGAATATTGGTTTTGAACAAGGCTTTGATAAATCAGTTAAAGAAATGTTCAACTTGCCTGCTTCATACGAACTGGTTGCACAAATGCCATTTGGTTCAATCGAAGGTACTCCAGGCGAAAAAGAATAAATTGATGATGAAGTACGTGTGAGTGTTATCGGTGAATTATCTACCAAGCAAAGGTAATTTCTCAAATTGGAGAAACACTTTTTCTTAACTCAACTCATACATTGTATATTCTAATGCTTCGATATCGAGTTTTTTCATATTTAACATCGTTTGTGTGACCCGCCAATGCTCTGCTTCTGAACCATTTTTCATCAGTTCATAAAACCTCACAGGCATTATTTGCCACTGGACACCGAATTGGTCTTTCAACCAACCACATTGCTCGAAGTCTGAATCATGGGATAGTTTATCCCAGTAATAATCGACTTTCGCTTGTGAACCGCACAGAATCATCAATGAATAAGCTTCATTGAAATTAAAGCCGCTGCCCATTCCATGATCCATCAGAGTTAACTTTTGACCATTAATATACAATTCACTATAATTTACTTTTTCGTGGATATCTTCGGCTTCGTCTTCATTATAATAAGATACCGCTTCGATTTCTGATTGGTTAAAAACTTCATGATAATAATTTAAAGCATCTTCTGCCTTTCAACAACTCTCACCACTAAATAATAAATTTAACTTGAGCTTTTGATTTACCGCACTATTTTCATCAACCATAATTTGTCATGTCACACCGTACTTGTCCTGAACCCAGGCATAACGTTCCCTATAAGGACAACTATCTAACGGTATTAGATCAACACCACCGACGGATAACTTCGCATATAAAGCATCAACTTCTTTAGCTGTATCCATCGAATCCATGATCGATATTGATGAGTTAAAACCAGCGTGTTCACTATCATTAAATGCTTCAAATGATAAATTTTCAATTCAAAATCCATAGATTCATAATCACCAATAAGTGTATCTTTAAAAGTTTCTCTGCGTATAATCCTTGAATTTTCAGATATCGACGTATAAAAATTACCCGCTTCTTCTGCTTCCTTATCAAACCATAGAGCTGAAACTAATTGCCTCATTACAATGTGCTCCTTTAAAATTGACAAAGTGACTATCTGTTCAAAGTGTATAATGAATGGGGATGTCGAGAGAAATCCCTTTCATTATATTGTTCGAAATAATGCGAAAAAGGCTACCTTGAATCAGTAAATTACTGATCAAAAGTAGCCCAATTATAAACTTAATTACTTATTGTACTTCGCCAATTGGTAATACGACTTTACCATATGTTTCATTAATTACTTGTGCCATTGCTGCATAAATTGCAGTAAATCCACAAATGATTCCTTCATAACCTGCGATTATTAAGATTAAAGTCGATCCGGTAAAGTTACCGATTGCCAATAAGAAGAATAAAAGTGTCAATGTTCCAAAGACTACTTGTAATGCTTTTGAGATGCGTAAAGTAGCGATAAACATAAACAATGTGAAGAAGCCCCACATAAATAAAAATGCAGCCATTGAAAGTGAATTAGCTGGTACTCCATATCCCATTTCTGAAAGGATGTTCAGAGCTGCTAAAGCCATCCAAAAAAATCCGTATGAAGTGAAAGCTGTCGTTCCAAATGTATTATTCTTCTTAAATTCCATAATACCCGCAACAACTTGTGCCGTACCACCGTAAAAAATTCCCATAGCTAGGATCATTGAATCTAGTGGAAAGAATCCTGCATTATGAATGTTCAACAGTATTGTTGTCATACCAAAGCCCATTAACCCTAAAGGTGCCGGGTTTGCAGTAATCTCACTAAATAATACATTTTTTTCTTTTTCCAAATCCATATCTCCAGTACAATACAATATTTTACACACTGTCTCTTATTGTACCTATTATACAGGCCTTTAGCAATGATTATTAAGGTTTACTTAAATAAAGCTTATTCAACTGTTACACTTTTAGCAAGGTTACGTGGTTTATCCACATCTAGACCGCGACCTAAGGCTGTATAGTATGCAATCATCTGTGTTACAACCACCATAACTAGCGGTGCTAATAACTCGTTCAAGTTAGAAACAATGAATTGATCATCTTCTCTAGATAAAGCATGTGTTGAAATCACCATCGTATTCGCTCCACGAGCTTTTACTTCTTCGATATTACCGCGAGTATGAGCTGAAGTTAGTTCGCCACTAATCAAAGCAATGACTGGTGTACCTTCTTCGATTAAAGCAATGGTACCATGTTTTAATTCTCCTGAGGCAAATGCTTCAGTTTGGATATAAGAAATTTCTTTTAATTTCAAAGCCGCTTCCATCGCTACGTAATAATCTGCAGTACGTCCAATATAGAAAGCATTACGTGTTTCCATTAAGTTTGAGTCAACCCAAGTTTTTATATCATCGCGTTCTGATAAGATTGATTCCATTGCTGAAGCTGCAAGACCAATTTCTTTAGCCATATCAAACGATGCTTCTTCAGATTTTAATGCACGAAGCGCATCCGCTAAAATTGCCATCACTGTAATTTGAGCAGTATAAGCTTTTGTTGAAGCAACTGCAATTTCAGGCCCAGCATGAAGTAATAAAGTATGACTTGCTTCACGTGAAAGTGTAGATCCTTTAACATTTGTAATTGTTAATGATGGATGACCTAATTCATTCACTTTCACTAAGGCCTGGCGACTATCTGCCGTCTCACCACTTTGAGTTAAGAAGATAAAGAACGGTTTTTCGCTTAGTAATGGAATATCGTAAGCAAATTCACTTGCTAAATGTACTTCAGTTGGGATTTTAGCTACTTTTTCCATGATGGCTTTACTTGCCCAACCCGCATTATAACTTGTACCTGCAGCGATAACGTACACACGGTCACTGTTTAACAAGTCATCTGTTAAATCTGTATCGATTTCAAACTCGTGCTGGTCATTTTGATATTCTTGAACCAAACGGCGTAATACTGCAGGTTGTTCATCAATTTCTTTAATCATATAGAAAGGATAAGCACCTTTTTCTAAATCATTGGCATCTAATTCGGCAATATATGACTCACGCTCAATAACATTACCTTCAACGTCTTCGATGATTACGTTATCTTGAGTAATTGTGATCATTTCATTATCTTTAATTTCGATATACTCATTTGTATGTTCAATGGCTGCCATCGCATCTGAGACGATGACATTGAAGCCATCACCTTTACCAATCAATAAAGGACTTTTATTTTTAGCAGCATAAAGAACGTTTGGATCTAATTGATCTACTAAACCAAAAGCATACGAACCTTTGATCACTGATAGAGCTTTTTTAAAGGCTTCTTTCGTTGATAATTCTTCCGCTTCTACAAAATATTCAATTAAAGCAACCGCCACTTCAGTATCTGTATCAGAAGATAATTCAACACCTTGTAAATATTCTTCCTTAATCTCTTTATAATTCTCAATAACACCGTTATGAACAAGAACAAATCGTTGGTTGGCTGAGCGATGTGGATGAGCGTTATAAGTTGCTGCTGGTCCATGAGTAGCCCAACGTGTATGTCCAATTCCAACTACAGATTGTAAATCAAAGTTGACTTCGCTTTTTAATTTCGCAATGCGACCTTCTTCTTTAAATAGATGCCCATTGGCTTCTTTATCAACAACAAAAATTCCTGCTGAATCATATCCACGGTATTCTAATTTTTCTAAACCACCAATTAAAACTTCTTGTACGTTACCTTCTCCAATAAATCCTACAATTCCACACATTGATTTATTTCCTCTTTTCACCTAATTATTTTGCTTTTAGGTGTGTAAGTTAATCTCTGTACCAATATTTACACAATGGTTTTTATTAACTCTAAAGATTACACTACCTTGAACCATCCGCCGAAATCTCGATAAGTTCAATCCTCGTCACCTTATATTTAAGGCCTGGCGCTATCCTGTATGTTTATACTCCTTTTAATTATTTTCTAAAAGCTATATTACTTTATCTTATAGAAGGCCATTTGTCAAAATATTTTTTATTTATTTAAGCTGATAACCTTAACAATATAGTATTACCAACATTTTAAATATATTTAATTTCAGTCAATTAATTCAGAGGTCGACAAAAAACTCGAGAAACGTTTAAGTAACTCGAGGTGTCTATCTATATATTTCCATGAAATGTGAGTGGTAACGGTCCGACTCTTCTTTGGTGATATAGCAATGGATTTTGAATATTTGTTGTGATGTGCTTGACGCTTCCGGTAATAATCGCATGGTCGCCCGCCACTATTGTTTCAAAGGTATCGCATTCAAACGTCGCATAAGCGCCTTCAATAATAGGTAAGCCACTTTCTGAAAAGCTCCACTCAATCTGTGCGAAGCGATCAATATCTTTGCGCGAAAAAATATTTACAAGTTCCGGTTGGCTTCCAGCTAATAAATGAACAGCAAATTGCTTGCTATGATTGAATATATCATAAGATGATGACTTATTACCGATTGACCATAATACTAATAGCGGGTCTATCGAAAGTGATGTGAAAGAGTTAGCAGCAATGCCCACAGGGAGTCCTTCATCATTTGTCGTCGTAACAATCACAACGCCTGAGGGGTAATTTGCCATTGCGTCTTTAAATAACTGAACTGTCTTATCTTCCAACTTTTATACCGCCCTTTATATTTATTAAATCTGCCCCAACTTAATCTAACACGTATTAGAATGTTTGTAAACATAAGCATCCCAATCTATATTTAGAAAGGGATGCTTTATTAATTAAATAGATTGATTGCCTAATAATTGTTCGACTTTGTAGTCATCTAATTGCGGGAAGTTTTCATAATAGGCGCTAACTGAACCTAAAAATGCTTCCGGAATTTGTACGTAGTAAATATTATCAACGACTTTTTCAAGAGCTTTGAAAGTGTCTTCTGGAATAATTGGAACTGCCACACTAATACTTAGTGGTTTTTTAGAGCGGACAGACTCGATTGCCGCAAACATTGTATGCCCAGTCGCAATTCCATCGTCAACTAGGATAACATGTTTGTCGGTCAATGATTGTTTCTCAATCACTTCGCTATAAATCGCTCGACGACGATCAATCTCGTCCGTAATTTGTTTCACTCGCTTCTCTAACCAAGTCGAACTCACGTGAATATCGTCATTCATTAGTGGTTCGCCACCTTCTGCCATCGCTCCAATCGCAAATTCTGAATTCATCGGATGACCTATCTTTTTGGCTAAGATGACATCTAAAGGAATATTAAATTCATCGGCTATTGTCAGTCCTAATGGTACTCCACCAAGTGGCATTGCCAATACAATTGTATTTTTTGGCTCGTCCACCTTTATCTTTTCTGTTAATTGCTTTGCTGCTTCTTCTCTATCATTGAATCGCATCATCTTACCCCTTTCTTTAATAGCTTTCAAACACTTTTCTTAATGACTTCGCTCATAATTCTAATATAGAAATATAACGACTGGTAATTATCTTTATCCACTGCCACATAAAATATGTTTATCTATACTTAAAATATACCATAGTAGCAGAATGAATCGTAATAATTTTTCCAAAAAAACACTTTTACTTACGCTTTCAATTTAATCTCTTTTAAAAACACGAACATTCTAGGGTAAAACGATATAACAACTTAGGTTACATATTCTTCATGAGTCTTAAAAACTGCACAAAAAAACCACTATATTTGTAAAGATACATCTAACAAATGTAGTGGTCTGTTCTATAAATGAGTGATTAGTCGAATTTCTTTAAGACTAAAGTGGTGTAAGAATCGATAAGTATATTATCAATTTCCCCTGTTAAATTGTCATCTTCAAGATAAACACGACGATTAGTCACTTTTTTAATGTACTCACCTTTTTTAACTGGAACATTTAACATATTCCCTTGAGCATTAAAGGTTACAAACAGCTTATAGCCGTCTCCTTTATAAGTTAATTGAACAATTTGGTAATCTGCTCTAGTTACTTCAATTCTTTCTTTAATCTCTTTATAAGTTGATAAATGGAATAAAGGTTCTTGATTTCTTAATTTAATAAGGTTTTTAACTAACTCGACTGACTCACGATACGCATCTTGTCTTAACCACTCAAGTTTGTTAATTTCATCTGGTTTATTATAACTATCTCGGACGCCTTTTTTTGTTCTAAGAAATTCTTGACCCGCATGAATGAAAGGTATTCCTTGTGATAACAGAATAATTGTCGTCGCTAATTCATGGCGTTTCGTAATGGTATTCTCATCTAAATCTGGATCTGCTGCTCTTAATTTATCATACAAGGTAAAGTTGTCATGCGCTTCAACGTATTGAATCACTTGTTGAGGATCGTTGTATGAACCAAAATCAACACCTGCCAAGACATTTTGAGCGACTTGTTGTTCCATATGCCAAGCTCCATTAATAAAGCCTCGAGCTGTTGCTTCAAAGTCATTTCCTTTTAATGCTTCTCGTAGTCCATCATTAAATTGGCCGACTCTTGGCATCAATACTGCATTATTATGATTGGCTACCATATTTTCACTTAAGGGTGTATATAAATCCCAGCCCTCACCAAAAAGTAAGATACTTGGATCAATTTCATCCAACGCTTTTCGCACGGTATTCATAGTGGTTGTGTCATGGATTCCCATTAAATCAAAGCGGAAACCATCGATTTGATATTCTTTAGCCCAATAAGATACACTGTCAACAATGTACTTGCGCATCATATAACGTTCTGAAGCTGTATCGTTTCCGACACCCGTTCCATTCGTAAACTGTCCAACGTCATTATATCGGAAGAAGTAACCCGGTACAGTGAGGTGGAAACTATGGTCGTCCACTTCATAAACGTGATTATAAACAACGTCCATAATCACTCTTAAGCCAGCATCATGGAAGGCTTGTATCATTTGTTTCATTTCTTTAATTCGCGTAAATGGATCATAAGGATTGGTTGAATACGACCCCTCTGGCGCACCATAATTTTGTGGGTCGTATCCCCAATTATATTCACGTGGCTTTTCGACGGTCTCATCTACGGTTTGGTAATCAAATAATGGGAGAAACTCCACATGAGTCACACCTAATTCTTTTAAGTAGTCGATACCCGTTGATGAACCATTGGGATTCGTTGCATTTTCTTCAATAGCTCCAAGAAATTTTCCTTTATGAGTGACTCCGCTATCCGAGTCTACAGTAAAGTCGCGTAAATGCAGTTCATAAATTACTGCTTTACTAATATCATCCATTTCGGGCATTCTTTCTCCCCAGTTATCAGGATTCGTTCTGTCTAAATCAACGACAACTGAGCGCTGTCCATTGACCGTCACAGCTCTCACATATGGATCATTTGACGTATTCACTCGCCCATCAAAAAACGTTAACCGATAACGATATGTTAACCCATGGTTATCTCCTTCAATTGTATGGATAAATATCTTGTCGTCATTTGACCGCGTCATTACAATATTTTCTTTTAACACACCATAATGACCATCATAAATTAATATTTCAACTTGTGATGCAGTTGGAGCCCATAATTTGAACTCTGTTTTTTCTCTACTATATATAGCGCCGAGTTTTCCAGGATAATAGTTCCTTTCAACAAAAACTGAATCGTGACTGATTTGATTTATAATTGTAGTTAAATAATTGTAATCATATTCTGGTTTACTTTGAGACGTTGTACTATATTCATTCATTGAATTACTCCTATAATTTCATTCTTATCATGCAAAAGTCTCAGTTCGGTCAATTCATCTCAATAATCTTAATTTA
Source organism: Ruoffia sp. FAM 24228 (assembly GCF_045528575.1). Classification (NCBI taxonomy): domain Bacteria; kingdom Bacillati; phylum Bacillota; class Bacilli; order Lactobacillales; family Aerococcaceae; genus Ruoffia; species Ruoffia sp. FAM 24228. Next base: position 1,633 of record NZ_JBGQQZ010000029.1, on the reverse strand, counting down.
AGTTCGTTTGTAGGTGATATTTGGGTTATATTTTTTATTCTTAGTTAGTCTATAATACACAAAATATAAATTCTGTCAAAATAAAGACCTCTTAAAAGATAGTTATCTTCTAAGAGGCTCAGTATCGTGGGATATCATCGCATATCGCTCATTCAATGGCGATTCAATAATCTCCCTTTAAGCGAATTCACTACTATTTAGTTATTATTTATTTTGTTGCGATGTGTTAGCTGACAATAACGTTCATACCAAATATCAATAAATTCTTGAGAGAATGGTCCGCGACCTTCGTCAATCCATCTCACTAACTCTTGTATTTGGTATTTGATAATGCGATCTATCTCATCTGAATAATGATACCGACGCCCATGTATTTCATATTCATCTAAATCCAATAAACGTTTCTCCCCATCTGGAAAAACTTTGATATCTAAATCATAATCAATATATTTCAAGGCTTCGTTATCCATCACATATGGTGAGGCTAAGTTACAATAATATGTAACCCCTCGTTTACGTAACATTGCGATGATATTGAACCAAAAATGTTTATGATAGTAGACAAGTGCAACTTCACGTGTAACCCATCTACGGCCATCTGATTCGACTACCAATGTATGATCATTACAACCAATAATTGATTGCTCACTCGTTTTTAAGACCATATTATCGCGCCATGTCCTGTGCAACGAACCATCGTGTTTATAACTTTTAATAGTGATGAATTCACCTTCTTTCGGTTGTTTCATCACTTAACCCACTTTCTATATTATATATTACGTTCCAGTCTATCGACTGTATGGTTATTCTCGATTATTATAACATAATACTTACACTTGTGTTACAAAATGATTTGAGTATTGACGTTTTATATAAAATAGTTGCTTTGATTTAAAATTTATCACTGTAGTCGCTGCTTTATTGATTGGTAATTTTGGTTTAGTGTGTTAATTTCCACTGTCACCTCATGACATGTCCTGTTAAACGTCTAATTTCCACTGTCACCACATGACAAGTCCTGTTAAACTTCCAATTTGCCTTGTCACCTCATGACATGTCCTGTTAAACTTCCAATTTCTCTTGTCACCATATGACATGTCCCGTTAACCCTCCAATTTCCCTTGTCATCATATGACATGTCCTGATAGAGCTCCGATTCCCCTGGTCACCTCATGACAAGTCCTGTTAGACTTCCAATTCCCCTTGTCGCATCATGACAAGTCCCGTTAAACACCCAATTTCCCTTGTCACCATATGACATGTCCCGTTAACCTTCCAATTTCCACTGTCACTGTCAAGTCCATAATCTTGTGTAAAAGTCTCAATGTAGTTATATCATCTGGTCATCATGCACATTACACTTGTAAGAATGTCCGAGCGTTATTTTCCCAATTTTCGTGGAAATCAATTAATATCGAACCGATTAAACGCTCTGCAGAGGCTATGTTTGGATAAATTCCAATCACTCTGTCTCGCCGTCTAATTTCACGATTCAGACGCTCAACTGAATTGGTTGTGCGCAACGAAACATGAAAAGCTTCGGGTTCTAACATATATTGAATGGCATCCTCAAAACCATTATCTAAAATCTTTAAGGCTTCAGTATACTTGGGATTATCTTTAAGTTGCGATT
>NZ_JBGQQZ010000028.1:0-30751 GCF_045528575.1 Ruoffia sp. FAM 24228 | reverse complement strand
TGTCATCGATTGCACACAAACGGAACACGATTCCACGGAAATCCTTACACTACCGAACACCGTTGGAAGTATTTTTGAGTTACTTAGATGAAGCAGTTTTGTCTAGCTTAATTTGACAAATCAAATAGGTATAAAGTATTGAAGTTCATGAGCTAAATTTTTTACAATATCATGCTCATTTTGCCACATGCACAATGAATAGAAAGGGATTTTAAAGATGAAATTGATAGGAATTGTAGGTACAAACTCAGATCAGTCGACAAACCGCCAATTATTACAATATATTCAAAAGCATTTTAATTCACAAGCGGATATTGAACTCTGTGAAATTAAAGATTTACCTGCTTTTAATGAACCTAAAGAAAGAATTGCTCCAAAAGGCATTCAAGAAATATCAGATAAAATACTCGCCGCAGACGGCGTTATTATTAGTACCCCAGAATATGATCACACGATTACAGCTGCATTGAAAAGCTTACTAGAGTGGCTTTCATATACAACTCAGCCTTTATTAAACAAACCAGTGTTAATTACAGGAGCTTCCCTAGGCTCACTTGGGTCGTCACGAGCGCAAGCACATTTACGTCAGATTCTAGATGCGCCTGAACTTAAAGCGCGTATTATGCCGAGTTCTGAATTCCTATTAGGTCGTTCTAGCCAAGCTTTTGATGAGGAAGGTAATTTAAAAGACCAAACAAAAGTTGAAGAATTAGAAGAAGTTTTTGAAGAATTCGTCGAGTTTGTTGAAATAACAAATAAGTTATTAGAATCATCGTCTAAAATCAGAAAGAGTCAAATGTCATTTACTTGGAAATAATTAAGATATAGGAGGTAATTAATTATGAAATTTGTTGGAATTGTTGGAACAAACGCTGAGTTTTCTTATAACAGAATGTTACTTCATTATATGAAGGGACATTTTACTGATGTTGACATTGAAGTACTAGAAATTGATAAAGTGCCAATGTTTAACCAATCAGATGATCAAACAGACAGTGAAGTGATTCAAGAGTTAAACCAAAAAATTATGGAAGCTGATGGGGTCATTATTGCGACACCTGAACATAATCACTCGATTCCATCTGCGTTAAAAAGTACTTTAGAATGGCTATCTTTCAAAGTGCACCCGTTCGATGGTAAACCTGTGATGATTGTCGGTGCATCTTATGATGTTCAAGGATCGTCACGTTCGCAACTTCATTTACGCCAAGTCCTTGACGCACCAGGTGTGAATGCGACAGTAATGCCGGGAAGTGAATTTCTACTAGGACGTGTGCATGAAGTCTTTGATGAAAACGAGCAATTAAAAGATGAAGGAACCATTAAATTCTTAGAAAGTTGCTTCAAAAAATTCGTCCGCTTTACTGATGTGGCGAACTTATTGAATATTCCTGAAGAAATCGAATTTATACCAGGGGAATACTCAGTAACAACACCTGGGCATAATGGTGATTTACCAATGGTGGTTCGCTTATCAAAGAACCGTATTGAAGCGATTGAAATTGATACTGAAGGCGAGTCAGCAGGAATTGCGGATGTTGTATTCACACGTATTCCAGAAGAAATTCTAGACGGTCAAACGTTAAACGTTGACGTTATTTCTGGCGCAACAGTGACAAGTAAAGGGGTTATTGATGGAGTAGCTACTGCGGTTGAATTAGCTGGAGCAGATGCAGAAGTTATGAGAAAACGTCGTCGAGTAACGCAACAACCTCAAGAAGAACCACTTGAAATCACAACTGACGTGGTTGTTATTGGTGGTGGGGGAGCGGGATTAAGTGCAGCCGCAAGTACACTTCAAGAAAGCAAAAAAGTAACATTGCTTGAAAAATTCCCATCGATTGGTGGTAACACAGTTAGAACGGGTGGACCAATGAATGCGGCCAACCCTGTCTGGCAAAATGGGATGACAGCTTTAGCCGGTGAAGATACAACGTTAAAAGGCATTCTTGAGCTGGATGAAGCAGAAATCCACGAGGAATACCGTGAAGACTTTAATATGCTTAAAGAACAAATTCAAGACTATTTCAACCAAGTTGATGGGAAAGAAGAATTTTTATTTGATTCAACTTTATGGCATCGAATTCAAACATATCTAGGTGGTAAACGACATGACCTAGAAGGCAATGAAGCTTACGGAAACTATGATTTAGTGAAGACGTTAACGGATAATGTCTTAGACTCAGTTCACTGGTTAGAAGATATCGGGGTTGAATTCGATAAAGAGAATGTCCAAATGCCAGTGGGAGCGAACTGGAGAAGAGGTCACAAACCGAAAGAGAATGAAGGATTTGCTTATGTTGATGCCCTTCAGAAATACGTACTTGCTCACGATGGAGAGATTATAACAGATACGTCAGTGGAAGAATTAATCGTTGAAGACGGTAAAGTTGTCGGCTTAATTGCTAATGGACCCAACAAGCGCAAAGTTATCGTTCATGCAGACTCAGTCGTTCTTGCTTCAGGTGGATTTGGTTCAAACACGAAGATGCTTCAAAAATATAATACATATTGGGCTGAGATTGCGGATGATATTAAAACATCGAATTCACCTGCTATTACGGGTGACGGTATTCGTTTAGGTGAGAGTGTTGGCGCAGATTTAGTTGATATGGGTTATATTCAAATGTTACCAACAACCGATCCAAATACTGGAGCGCTATTCTCAGGGCTACAAGTGCCTCCTGCAAACTTTATTATGGTGAACCAAGAAGGTAAACGATTCGTTAACGAATATGGAAGTCGAGATGAGTTATCTAAAGCAGCAATCGATAACGGTGGACTATTCTACTTAATCGCAGATGAGAACATCAAAGGTACTGCCATGAATACCAATGATGAGAAGATTGAGAAAGAAGTCGAGCAAGGCGTTTTATTCCGAGCAGATACACTTGAAGAATTAGCTGAGATGATTGGTATGGAGCCATCGGTATTAGTTGATACAATTCATAAATATAATTCGTATGTAGATGTCGGGGAAGATCCAGAGTTTCATAAAGGAGCATTTGAATATAAAGTTGAGAAAGCACCATTCTATGCAACACCAAGAAAACCTGCGGTCCATCATACAATGGGTGGATTAAAAATCGACTCAAATACACATGTATTGACTAAAGACGGCGATATTATTCCGGGTCTATATGCTACCGGTGAAGTTGCGGGCGGAATTCATGCCGGAAACCGTCTTGGTGGGAATGCATTATCGGATATCTTTACGTTCGGGCGCATTGCTGGTAAGAATGCCTCACATTTAGCATAAAGCACTGAGTTTCAAAATATTTTACTTCAGAGTAGGATGTTTGTTAAATCTTCAATATACTAGTGTGGAATAAGAATATGGAGGTATGTTACATGGTTTGGATCCAAATTGCGGTTATTGTCAAAAAGGTGAATGATTAGATGAGTTTGGCTATCTTGTAGGTGAGCTGGAAACGTCATTGGTTATTATTTTCCGTGAGCAAAGTCACCCAGGTCGTACCATTGTTGCGTAAAAAGATCACGTGAGTGAAATGGTCGATATTACAGACGAAGAGCGAAATAACTACTTTGCTGATATATCTAAAGTTGCTAAAGCAATGTATAAACTTTTTCCACCAGATAAAATTTACTATGGTGTTTACGGCGACAGTGGTTCGCATCTTCACTTCCATGTTGTACCTAAATATGAAGGCGAATTTGAGTGGTGAACACGCTTTGCGATGAATCAAGGTGAAACATTCCTCGATGAAGAAGCATACGAGAAGATGGCTTCTGATCTTCGTAAAGAATTAGAAATTTAATGATATTTTATGAGGTTAGATGCTGACATTCTGTCGATTGTCTTGGCTCATGTTTTATGGGAAAATATTAGCAAGTGTGAGCGTCACTTCACTCTAGCTTAATATAAAAGTGCTATAATAGACTAAATATTCAAATAGGAGTGAAACGAATGGCAATAGACAAAGAACTCATTAAAGATGATTTATATCAAGCGGTCAACGGAGAATGGCTTGAAACGGCTGTAATTCCAGATGACAAATCGTCAACCGGAGGCTTTATGAATCTGCGTGATGGCGTAGAGGAATTATTAATGACTGATCTGGAAAAGATGGTTGCTGGAGAAATTGAATTAACAAACGGTGAACAAGTTGAAATGCTTAAGTATTACAAACAAGCGATGGATTTCGACAAACGCAATGCGCTTGGGGAGACACCTGTTCAACCGTTACTAGAAAAGTTAAAAGCTTTAGAATCTATTCAAGACTTGCAGACACTTGCACCAGAGTGGGCACGTTACAGCTTACCTTTACCTTTCTCATTAGGCATTGGGCCGGATATGAAAGATACATCCACATACATCTTAGGTTTATCTGTGCCGGGTACGATTTTACCAGATACAACATATTACCAAGAAGGTAATGAAGCGGGAGAGCGCTTGTTAGTGGTGTATAAAGATATGAGTCAAAAGGTTCTTGAATTAATGGGATTTGAGTCAGTTGAAGCTGCAAACTTAGTTGAACAAGCAGTTGAGTTCGATGCTTTATTTATTCCACATATGAAAAGTTCGGAAGAATTAGCGGATTATACGATTACATACAACCCACGTACAGCAGAGGAGATCAAAAACTACTCACAAGACTTTGACTTCTTAGCTTTATTCAAAGAACTTATCGGTCAAGATATTGATAAAGCCATTGTTTCTGAGCCAGATTTTTTCGAAGCTTTCCATGGCATTGTTAATAATGAACAGATTGAATTACTCAGAGCGTGGATGATTGTGAATTTAGCCAACAGCCAAACTACAATGTTATCTGAAGAGATTCGTCAAGCGGGAAGTCTATATCAATTGGCTTTGTCGGGAAGTCCTAAGACACAAAGTGCCGAAAAGCATGCTTATTATTTTGCAATTAATACGTTTAGTCAAGTAGTTGGAGGTTATTACGGTAAGAAATACTTTGGAGAGAAAGCTCGTCAAGACGTGCGCGAGATGGTTGAAGCGATGATCCAAGTCTATCAAAATCGTTTGAAAGCAAATACGTGGCTGACACCGGAAACGATTGACCTAGCGATTAAGAAATTGGATGCGTTGGATATTTTTGTTGGATACCCTGATACATATCCAGCGATTTTCACTCAGTTAAAAGTTGATGAAGATGCGAGTTTTTATGCAAATACTGCGACCTTTACTCGTCAGTTTAATGAACGTGATTTTGCTCGTTGGAACAAAGATGTTGACCGCAGTGAATGGGGTATGAGTGCTGCAACTGTGAATGCTTACTTCCATCCGAATTATAATTTAATTTGCTTCCCAGCTGCGATTTTACAAGCGCCGTTCTATAGTGTGAATCAATCTCGTAGTGAAAATTACGGAGGAATTGGGGCAGTGATTGCTCATGAGGTGTCGCATGCGTTTGATAATAATGGAGCAAAATTTGACGCACAAGGAAATATGAATAATTGGTGGACAGAAGCAGATCTGGAAGCCTTTGATCAAAGAGCGCAAGCGATGATTAAGCAATGGGATGGCATTGAATTTGCGGGTGGAAAAGTAAACGGTAAATTGACTGTCTCAGAAAATATCGCCGATGGCGGTGGCTTAACTGCAGCGCTAGAAGCAACAAAACAAGAAGATGATGCGAACTTAGCAGAATTCTTTATGAACTGGGCGCGTATTTGGAGCTTGAAAGCCCGTCCTGAGTACCAACAACTACTTCTTTCGATTGATGTTCACTCGCCAGCAGAATTACGTGCGAACATCCAAGTGCGTAATATGGATGAGTTTTATGAAACATTTGATGTTAAAGAAGGCGACAAAATGTATTTTGCACCAGAAGACCGCGTTGTAATATGGTAAGATTATATTAGCAAGAGATGACTTCCCTTATGACTGTGAAATATATTTTATTTCATAGTCATGAAGGGGATTTTTGTTTATAATGAGTAGACTATGAACATGTGGAAGGGGAAAATAAATGAGTTATCAAGCACTTTACCGGGTTTGGCGCCCGCAAACATTTGACGAGATGGTTGGACAACCCATTATTAAAGAAACACTAAAAAATGCCATCAAATCGAATCATATTAGTCACGCTTATTTATTCACTGGACCGCGTGGAACAGGTAAGACCAGTGCTGCTAAGATTCTAGCAAAAGCGATTAACTGTCCGAACCAAACGGATGGAAACCCATGTAATAACTGTGACATGTGTCGCTTAATTACCGAAGGTCAGTTAGGTGATGTGGTTGAAATTGATGCCGCGTCAAATAATGGGGTAGATGAAATCCGTGAATTACGTGAGAACGTTCGCTATGCAGCTAGCCAAGCTCGTTATAAAGTATATATTATTGATGAGGTTCATATGCTTACGACAGCAGCCTTTAATGCTCTGTTGAAGACATTGGAAGAACCGCCTGAGCAAGTGGTATTTATCCTAGCGACGACCGAAGCTCATAAGATTCCAGCTACAATCCTGTCGCGTACGCAACGATTTGACTTCCAACTTTATACAGATCAAGAGTTAATTGGAAGAATGGAAGAGATTCTTAACCATGACAACATCGACTATGACGAAGAAGCTTTAGCAATCATTGCGCGTTCAGCTAATGGTGGAATGCGTGACACCGTAAGTTTACTTGACCAAGCGATTTCTTTTAATACGGAAGAAGTGACTGTTGAAACTGCACTTGAGGTGTCAGGAAGCTTAAACCAAATGGCTTTATTAAACTATATTCAAACGGTTTTCCGTCAAAATATTGAAGAGGCCTTAGAAATCGTCAATGACCAACTACAAAAAGGGAAACAAGCGGCACGCTTTATTGATGAATTAATCTTATTCAGTCGTGATATGTTACTAACTTTACATATTAAGCAAAACCAAACACTCCTTAGCGAGCAAGAAATTCAACCTTTACGTGAAGAAGTCCCCGCAAATTTCTATTATGTACTCATTGATACATTGAATGAAACACAAGGAAAAATGCGTTTTAGTACCTCACCAAACTTATATATTGAAGTGATGACGATTCAATTAGCCCAAACGGATAAAAAACAATTGGTGAGCGGTAGGCAACAAGCTAATACTGCTAGCGCACCCAATGAAGCAGTTAATGGCGCTTTAATGGATACAGTGCGTCAGTTGGAAGAAAAACTTGCGGCCTTGTCCCAACAAGTGCAAAGTCAGGATAAATTAATTCGTGCTTACTTAGAGAACCAGCCGACTAATCAAGGTGTCCAACCGATTAATCAAGAAGGTAACGGGGAACTAACTAATGATGCGAAGCCAGTGGCCGAAGAAGCACCGAAAGTCCCACGTAAACGACCCGCTCGCCAACAAGCGCGCTATAAATTGAGATTAAATCATGTATACCGTGTATTGAATACCGCGACACATCAACATATTCGTTTGATGAAAGAGCATTGGCCAGCGGTCTTAGATGAATTGTCACCTCAACAACGAGCAAAATTCTTTGAAACAGAACCTTTAGCAGCCGGTGAAGGCAGTGCTTTAATTAGCTTCCCGAATCCAGCCTATGCTGGAGACGTTCAACACGGCCATGAACTAATGAAGTTCATTGAAGAAACTGTCGAGCAAAAAACTGGCATGTCAATGAAAATCATACTCATCTTAGCAAGTGAATGGGCGGATGTCCGTAAGAACTATGCGATGTTACGTAAGAAAAATAACGGCGCACCGATTCCAATTGAAGAAGATGAAACTGACGACGTAGAAGAAACAGTCGAAGTGGAGACGAAAGCTGAAACTGAAGTGTCAGATAACCAAATAGATACAGAGGAAGTCGTTGACGAGCAAGCAACATCTACTCAAGAAGTGTCTGAAAAGACACAAGAAACGCGTGTTAGAGAAGAGAGTCCGGAAGCTCCAGCAAAAGAGCTCCAAGAATCAAATCATTCGATGGATTCACTTGAAGCGTCTTTGCCGAATTCGACGAGAAGTATTGATGACATCTTCTCGCAAGAAGGATCACCCAGTCATCGCACTATGGAATTAGATAATAATGAACCCGAAGAAGAGGAAGGACCCCCTGAGATTGTGTCCAAAGCCATCGAATTGTTCGGTGAAGAGAATGTAAATATTTATTATGATCGTTAAAGATATGAGAGGGAGTATTGAATATGAATAATGAAAAGATTGATACAAGAGATTTAACTCAGATGGCTACGTATGCTGCCTTAATTGTCTTGGCAATTTATATGATTCGAATCCCAATGCCATCAGCAATTAGCAATACGTTTGTCCATCCAGGGAACGCCTTAGTGATATTAGCTATATTGTTTATGGGCTTTAAAAAGGGAACCATCGCCGCTTTACTTGGCTTAGCGATTTTTGATATTACGTCCGGTTATTTACCAGTCGTACTTTTCACCTTAATTGAGAACTTTATCGTTCTATTAGTGGTAGAATGCATCTTTCGTTACGTGTTTCATTACGATAACCGAATGCGAAACATTATCACACTAGGTATTGTCGGAGCAGTGACTAAGATTGTGGTGATATTTTTCAAATACATCATCCAACAATTGATGTTAGGTTCAGTCCTTGGTGGCGCAGTGGCTAGCGCGATATCAGCACTGCCAGCTTCTTTATTTACTGGCGTTGTCACAGCTATTCTAGTCCCGTTACTATATTGGCCAATAAAGCCGGTCTTTAACCGTTTTAAATAAAATACTTAAATAAAACCCGTTTAGTTTAGGCCTTGTCAATATCTGACAAGAAATAAGCTAAATGTTTTTTTTAGTATAGTATTTTGAAAATTATAGCAATAATATTGTTAATCTAGGAATAAGGGAAGCCTTTATAGATTATTATATGAAAAATGCCGTTGGTAGTCCGAAAAATATCAGATTATGTTATAATAGAGCTAAGCATTTAAGCTTATTTTGTTTGTGCAAAAATGACAGAATGATGCATAAAAAGAAAGATAAGATGAATCGTTTGACGAGCGGATGAAATCATTGGCTCTACCGCACTAACATAAGTGAGATAAACATTATATTAGTATATATAATGAACAAAATTAAAAGTGAGAGGCTGAGGGAGCGAATATTTAAGTAAAATATTGCTCGCCCAGAAAGCACAAAAAGGAGATATATTTATGAAAATGGGAAACATGCAAGGTATGATGCAAAAAATGCAAAAGATGCAAAAAGATATGGAGAAAGAACAAAAAGCGATTGAAACGTCAATTTTTGAAGCATCTGATAACAATAAATTAGTAACAGTTAAAGTAACTGGAGCAAAACGTATCGTTGAATTAGAAATCAAAGAAGATTTAGTGGATCCAGAAGATATCGATATGTTACAAGACTTAGTCATTGTGACTGTGAACGATGCTTTAGCACAAGTTGATAAAACAACTGAACAACGTTTAGGGAAATTCACTCAAGGATTAAACTTACCGTTTTAGTAGAAAGTAGGAGACTGTATGCAATATCCAGCGCCGATTGCGAAGTTGATTAATTCCTTTACGAAATTACCAGGGATTGGAGCAAAGTCAGCCGCAAGACATGCTTTCTATGTGCTTGATATGAACGAAGCAGATGTTTTGGAATTTGCACAAAACTTAATTAACGCAAAGCGTGACTTAACGCATTGCAGTATTTGTGGAAATATTACAGACTCTGATCCATGTATTGTATGTACGGATGAAAGTCGTGACCGTAGCCAAGTGCTTGTTGTAGAAGATACTAGAGATGTCATGTCAATGGAACGAATGCAAGAATTCCGTGGCCTGTACCATGTGTTAGGTGGCGTTTTGTCACCGATGGAAGGAACAGGGCCAGAGGATTTAAATATCCCAAGTTTAATTAAACGACTTGAGGATGAGACAATTAAAGAAGTGATTATAGCGACCAATGCTACCGCTGAAGGTGAAGCGACGGCGATGTACTTATCACGCTTAATCAAACCTGCCGGGATTAAAGTAACACGTCTGGCCCACGGCTTATCTGTAGGTAGTGATATTGAATACGCAGATGAAATGACTTTATTTAGAGCCATTGAAGGTAGGCGTGAGTTATAAATGAGTTGGAGTGTAGAGATGACTAAAGGAAAATTTATCTCACTTGAAGGACCTGATGGCTCAGGTAAGACAAGTGTAGTAAGAGCACTAAAAGAAATGTTAGAGGCATCTGGATATGATGTGTTAACGACCAGAGAACCTGGTGGGAGCCCAATTGCAGAACGCATCCGGGAAGTTATTCTAGATGTGGATAATACCGCCATGGACGCAAGAACAGAAGCTTTATTATTCGCTGCGAGTCGTCGTCAACATTTAATAGAGACGATTTTACCAGCCTTAGAAAAAGGCCAAATCGTCATTACAGACCGATTTGTAGATAGTTCTATTGCATATCAAGGCATTGCGCGAGGCATTCCAGTTGAAGATATTTGGGCGATTAACAAATTTGGGATTGAAGACCATATGCCTGATTTAACTTTACTCATTGATGTCTCAGCAGAAGTTGGTTTGGAGCGTATTTATAAAGCCCAAGGTCAACGTCAATTTGACCGCTTAGATCAAGAGAGTATTGATTTCCACCAAATGGTGCGAGAAGCTTTCTTGAATTTTGAAAAAGAGAATGAACGAATTATATTAGTGAACGGCAGCCAAAGTGTTGAAGAGGTTGCACAAGAATGTATCGCAATATTAAAAGACAAGGAACTTATAGATTAAGAGGAGGATCATCATGAAATTAGTCATTGCAATTGTACAAGACCAGGATGAAGCTGTATTAGGAAATGCGTTTCGTGAGGCCAATATTTCCGCTACTAAATTAAGTAGTACAGGTGGATTTTTAAAACACGGAAATACGACCTTTTTAGTTGGAGTGGAAGACGATAACGTTGATAAAGTCTTAGATATTATTCGCGATTGTTCAGAGCAAAGAGATCAAGTCGTTGCTTACCCAGCGAACTTAGATATGAACTTAGACGTCGCAACGTCATTTCCGATGAAAGTTGAAGTAGGTGGAGCGATTGTATTCGTATTACCAATTGATAGTTTCTACCGATTCTAGTCTAGAGGTGTCTATATGGGGCAATTAAGTCATTATTTTTATGAATTAATTTACCAAAACCGACTCGTGCATGGCTATGTATTTACGGGTGATGATTATGAAAGTAAAGAGCATGTCTCAACCGAACTGATTAAAGCATTAGGTTGTTTGAATAAGGATGAGGTAGGTCAACCTTGTGGCGTATGTGAACATTGTCAAAAGGCACAAAATCATCAATTAGCTGACGTCGTTTCAATTCAACCGGACGGGCAATCCATTCGAGTGAATCAAATTCGTGAACTGAAAGAATGGTTATCAACCAGTCCGATTGAAAGTAACTTCAAGTTAGCAATCATTGAAAGTGCTGAAACAATGAACCCTTCGAGTGCGAATGCCTTACTGACCTTTTTAGAAGAACCTGTTGAAGGAGTTTACTTAGTTCTTTATACTCAAGACAAAAGTAATCTGCTGCCAACGATTCAATCCCGTGTTCAAAGTGTTCACTTTCCAAGAGCGAATGTAAGTGATCGAGTAGCTTACTACATTGAAACTGGGGTATCCGAGGCGCATGCCCGTATTTTCGCAAAGATGTCTTCGGAAACTGCCCAAAGACTTGTGAGCGATTATGAAGAAGCAGACGTAACGAATTGGTTTAAATCGTTGAATTATTTTTATTCAACACTGGCTCATCGGAATCTTCATGCAGTGATCTTAGTTCAAACCCAACTAAAAAACTCCTTGAGTGTTCAACAGGCTTTAGACGGTATGGATTATTTATTAATCTTAAATCATAGTATGTTGAGAATATTGTCAAATACCGAAGTAGAGAATTTAACCCAAGCTTATTTTATTAACGAAGTGATTAAAACGAAACAACCGTCGCTAGCACATATTTTAGAATTAAACGATTTGATTCTTGAGACGAAACAACGATTACAGGCAAATGTTGCGCCTCAGTTAGCTACGGAACGCCTTGCTATCTTAGCAAGTCAATAATATATACGAAGAAGAGAGGGTGTGCCAAACAATGAGAGACAAAAATAATTACTTAGAAATGTTTGATGAAGCAGAGACACATTTGCTTCAGTTAAGTGATACAGTGGCACAGCTGAGAGAAGTCATTGACAACTTAGTTGAGGAAAACAATAAACTACGTATGAGTAACAATGATTTGAAAAGTCTGTTAATTAAATTTCAAACAGACGCTCAAGAAGACGTGACTGAAGGGGAAGAGGATAGTCAGACAAGTAGTGGGCGCGAGAGTCTTCTAGGCTTTTATAACGAAGGGATTCATGTGTGTCATGAGTTTTTCGGATCACGTCGTTCTTCTAATGAGCAATGTCTGTTCTGTCAGGAAATTCTAGAACGCTTAGGAAATCGTTCATAACATACATTTTTGAGGAGGCTTGTTCATGGATGTTCAAAATAAATCTCAACTCGTTCATTCAACTGAACGAGTTGATTCATTTTTAGGTGGAAAGTTAGGTATTATTCAAAGTACAGAGTATTTTACTTTATCAGTGGATGCTTTATTGCTAGCAAACTTCATTAAATTACCTAAAGGAAATAAATTTAAATACTTGGATTTTTGTAGTGGCAATGGGGTCATCCCACTACTTCTGTCCCATCGAACAGAGGCACCATTAAACGGTATTGAACTGCAGGAACCTTTAGTAGATATGGCAAGACGCAGTGCGAAGTGGAATGGTAAAGAGGACCAAATTACCTTTGTTCAAGGAGATATTAATGATCTTAAACATACACAAGGGCAATTATATGACATTATTAGTTGTAATCCACCGTACTTTCTAGCAGAAAGTAGTAATGCGACCCACCGTTTGACAAGTCATGCTTTAGCGCGTCATGAATTGATGCTGACGATGGAACAATGGGTCAAAAAGGCAAGTCAAATTATGCGAGAAAAAGGTAAGTTATTTATCGTTCACCGTCCGAGCCGTTTGGATGATTTAATCGAAACATTGCTAAATCACCATTTCAGTATTCACCGTATTCAGTTTATTCATCCGAAGAAAGACATGAATGCGAATGGTGTCTTAATTGAAGCGATATATCGTGGAGGACGTCGCGGTGTGAAGATTGAACCGGTAATTGTTGTTCATGAAGATAACAATGAATATACACCGATATTGATGGCGATGTATAATGGCGAGTAAACAGGCATATTATTTCTACGTCTTATTCTGTCAAGACGGCACGCTATACGGAGGTTATACCGTTGACTTAGCTAACCGCTTGGCTACCCATAATGCGGGTAAGGGAGCGAAATATACCCGTGTTCGCAAACGACTTCCGGTTCGCATGATCTATGCGGAACGTTGGGAGAGCAAGTCGTTAGCAATGAGTGCTGAAGCAAAATTTAAACGATTAACCCGCCCCCAAAAGGAAAAATACTTAAAAGAGCATGGACAAGCAGATGTTAGAAGCCAACAACTTGTCTTTGTAAATAAATTTACCGATAATAAAGACGAAGAGCCAATAGAGGAGTAGGATCAGTGTGCAACAACATAGTTTCCAACAACAAGACGCAGGAATATTATATTTAGTGCCAACACCGATTGGTAATTTGGAAGATATGACGTTTAGGGCCGTCAATATCTTAAAAGAGGCTGATATTGTCCTAGCTGAAGATACAAGAAATACGATTAAGTTATTAAATCATTTTGATATTCAAGCGAATTTACGTAGTTTTCATGAACATTCACGCAGTCATGAAGTCACAGCTTGGGTTAATGAATTACATGAAGGTAAGACAATTGCCTTAGTCAGTGATGCCGGAATGCCTTTAATTAATGATCCTGGGCAACCTCTAGTTCAAGCTTGTCTGGAAGAGGATTTGACAGTTGTGGCGTTACCAGGAGCGAATGCGGCTTTAACTGCCCTAGTTGCTTCAGGTTTACCAAGTGAACAGTTTACTTATTACGGCTTTTTCCCACGAGGGAAGGCAGATCAAAAAGCGGCTTTAGAAATTGTCGGGCAAAGAGATGAGACGGCGATTTTTTATGAATCACCTTACCGGATTAAACAAGCTGTATCGCAAGTTGTGACGCATTTAGGAGAAGACACGCAGGTTGTCATCGCGCGTGAACTAACAAAACGTTATGAAGAATACATTCGCGCGAGTGCAGCGGAAGTGAGTGAACATCTTAAAGACCGTGAACTTAAAGGGGAATGCGTCCTCTTAATCGAAGGTGGCTCTGTGAAAACAGCCATAGACGAAGCGGTATCGAATTTACCTTATAAAGAACACGTGGAATTAATGATGACCACCAAAGGGATTCAAGCGAAAGACGCCATTAAAGAAGTTGCAAAAATTCGTGAAGTTAAAAAGCAAATTGTTTATAATGATTATCATAACTTAACTTAAAAATATTCAGAGGGGGGAAAAGAGTGCTATTGTATGGAATTGCCATTGTGTTTTTGGTGCTATTTCTCCTCTCTTTTTTGACGAATTATTCTTGGCTCCAACCGTCTGCCTTCGCTTTGTACGGTTTAAATAGCTTCTTAATGGGCTTGGTTTTACAAAGTAATTGGACACCTGTCTTTATGTTTCGATATTTTTTATATATTATTAGTGGCTTTTTCATTGCGGCAGTGCCCTTTGTCTTATTACTGATTGCGATCTTAGCAATTAATCAGACCGTCCGGCAACCTTCACCGAAGATTTCCAGGACGATTTTTAATCTTATCCTAGCTTTTACCTTGCTTGTCTTTGTCGGGGCAACGATTTGGGCAATGTTACGCTTGAATGATATACAAATCCAAGAAATTATTGGCATTTATATTTACTTATCGATTTACTTTGTAGGGACGTTTCTGTGCTATATTACGCTAAATTTTGCGATTAGTTTGTGGTCGAGAGGGAAGCAAGCAACGATTTTACTAGTCTTAGGAAGTCAGTTAGATGACATAGATAATGTGACGAATGTCTTGAGACGACGGTTAGACGAGGCAATTCAAATGTATTATAGACAGAAGAGCCGAACTCATTCAAAAATCACAATTATTGTTACCGGCGGTCCTCAGCATCAGTCAACGTATTCAGAAGCTGAGGGGATGGAGAATTATTTAATTCAAAAAGGAATCCCAGCCGAAGATATCTTATTAGAACCACGAGCGAAAAATACGGATGAAAACTTTAAATTCGCCAATGAGCTAATTAAAGAACATCGCCTGTCCGGGAAAGTGGTGGTCATTACGAGCCGCTTTCACTTGATGCGGTCGACCTATATTGCGCGCCAAAGTCACTTTAAAGCCTACTATCAAGGCGCAGGTACACCATCGTATTTATGGCCATTCTCAATTATTCGTGAATATATAGCTTATATTTTACTTACTAGCGAGCTGAACTACGCCTTTATCATCATATTAATTGCGATTGGCTTGTTCGATATTTTAAATTAAGGAGAGTGGACAAAATGACTGAAATCAAACGCTGTGAATGGATTGCGGACAAACCAGATTATTATGTGGAATACCATGACCATATCTGGGGAGTGCCGGAACATGACGATCAATTGTTATTTCAATGGTTAATATTGGAAAGCTTTCATGTCGGCTTGTCCTGGCAACTCGTCTTATCCAAAAAAGAGAACTTTATAAACGCCTTTGATCACTTTGACTATGAAAAAGTTGCTGAATACGGTGAAGAAGATATTGAACGCTTAGCGAACGACGCAGGAATTATTCGCCACAAAGGGAAGATAAAAGCGGCGATTGCGAATGCACGAGCTTTTATGAAAGTTCAAGAAGAGTTTGGCACATTTGATGCTTACATCTGGGGCTTTGTTTCAGGTGAGCAAGTCGTGAGTCAATTAGATGAGGAACGGCCTACTCAAAGCCCCTTAAGTGATGCAGTGACAAAAGATATGAAGAAACGCGGGTTTAAATTTATTGGCAGTGTCACAATTTACTCATACCTTCAAGCTATTGGGATTATCAATGACCACGATTTAGCTTGTAATTTTCGTTAAAATTATCAAACAGACTAATTTAACCTGAATAATTCATAGTTTTTCTAAAAAGCTATGTTAACGTTGACTTTATCACTTTTATATTTGTTTGCTTCAGCACCCATTAGGTGATGTAAAAAGAACCCCTTTCTGATATGGTTAGTTCATTACAACAACAACAGAAAGGGGCTCTCTCAATGGATACTTTACAAGAAACAGTAGCAAAATTCAATAATAATTTACATGTCTCTCATACAGGTGGTCGTTTATCCAGTGATTCTGGATTGGTGCTCGTCGACGAATTGATGGATGCATTCCAATTCACTAAATATTCTGAAAATATAGTGACGTTTGATGAGGGGCGTAAGTACTGGACCCATACGATTGATAAGATTTTAAAGCAGCTCGTTTTACAGATTATAGCCGGTTATGACACAGATTCAGCGGCAAATATTTTACAAGCTGATCCAGTCTTACAAACACTGGCATCTGATGAGCCGTTTGCTTCTCAATCGTCTATCTCCCGATTCTTTGATCGCATAACGAAAAAAACAATTCGTAGTTTACAGGTCTTCAATCAAAAATTAATTGATAAGGCACGGTTAGTCCGCAATGACATCAATATGATTATCGATTTAGATTCAACACATTCGGATACTTTCGGCAATCAAGAACAAACTGCCTACAACGCCCATTATGGAACGAATGGTTACCACCCTTTGGTGGCCTTTGACGGGCTGACCGGAGACTTTTTGAAAGCAAAACTTCGGTCAGGAAATCAATATACTTCCAATGGAGTCAAGAGTTTCTTGAACCTTTATTGGAACATTATAACCAAGCGGTGCCTACGACAGATATCCTCGTTTGTGGGGATAGTGGATTCGCAACCCCAGCTATTTATGATTTATGTGAGTTGTACGAAAATCAGTATGTCATTCGGTTAAAAAGCAATCGAAACTTGACTCGTTTAGCTGAAGAATTTGTGTACTATGATAATAATCATCCATGGGATGAAAAAGAAGTTTACTATCAGAATGTGCCTTATCAAGCCGCTTCATGGACAAAACCTCGCCGGGTCTGTGTCCGATCAACACGAGAAGTCGGCGAATTACTTTTTCGCCATGCCTTTATTGTCACGAACTTCTCAAAAAACGTCTCTGCCAAACGAGTGTTTGAAACTTACAACAAGCGTGGTACGATGGAAAATTATATTAAAGAAGCAAAAAACAGTTTCTTTTTTGATAAGACGGATAATCCTGAATTCCTTGAAAATGAAGCACGTATGATGATTAGCCTACTGGCTTACAACATCGTTAACTTCTTACGCACCATCTGTTTTGATTTAAAATGGAAAGGACTACGAGTAAACACGATTCGCCTTCGATTGTTTAAAGTGGCGGGAAAACTGGTCACTACTGCCAGGCGAATGTATTTAAAATTATCAAGTTCGCATGTTTATCAGCGAGAGTTTTATGCTGTGTTCAGGCAAATCCAAAGGATTCGGCAATATATTTAAAAAGCTATTATTTAAAAAAACAAATAAGGGTGTCAAGGGTGAAGTGCGCCCAAAATCTGGTTGGTTAAAATTAATTCATGTTTTTCAGCACGGAAAAATTTCGGGAAATTTTAAAACATCCGAAAAAATTACAAAACACAGCAAAATTGAAAAAGAACTGTGAAAATAACTTAAATTTTAGAAGTATGAATTATTCAGGTCTAACTAATTGATCTAAGTTTGAAAACCGATTTTCATGTATAAACTTAGATACAATAAGCCCTGCCGCTTTAGCATCTGATAAAGCATCGTGATGCGTTAAAGGTATGCCATAGTAATTCGCAATCGTACTTAATTTATAATTATAAAAGTTCTTACGCACTGCCCTTGCAAGTTGATATGAACAAGCATATTTAAAGGCAGGTATTTCTAAACCATAGCGATTAAAATTATCTTTCAAAGCGCCCATATCAAACGTTGCATTATGAGCAACAACCGGTCGCCCTCCAATAAAATCTTCAATTTGTTTAGTTATATCATAAAATCTCGGCGAAGAAATGACCTCATGCTCTTGAATGCCATGAACATGAATATTCGCCAATGAGAAACTTTCATCTGGATTAATCAGTAGGTAATAACTGTCCAGTATTTCCCCATATTTGAAACGTACCATCCCGATGGAACAAATCGTATAACGATTCTGATTGGCCGTTTCAACGTCTAAGGCGACAAAATCATGCATACAATAACCTCTTTTCTTAATCATCTACCCATATTAAACTTCTTATAAACAAAAAGCAAACTGGACTCGAGGTAGTCTAGTTAATCATTATTAATCAATGAATAAATCATTGTAAACGTTTCTTCATCCTCGGTATAAATTTCGAAGCCTAGCGCTAGATACAACGTCAAAGCTCGGTTAGCCTTTTGCACAGATAACGATACTTGTTTGTAGTCTTTGTCTTTTAGTAATTGGAACATACTCTGTAATAATGTACGCCCTATCCCCTTACCACGATATGGGGATAGGATAGAGATATTCAATTCTGGAGTTTTACTATCCACATGCCCATAGCCTTCAACAAGTCGTACCCAAACTAAGCCAATTGGATTTTCTCCATCATAACTTGCAATGGCATAATCGCCTATCAATTGGCCAAATTTATCAATATATTTATTGAGTTCTGCTGTCTCGACAATCGAAAATGGAAAGAGATTCTTGGGATCCGGTTGAAATAATGCCTCATAAAGAAACTTTTGTAAAATTTGATATTCAAGTGCATTCACTTGTTTTATAGTGTAATGTTTCAATCCATGTCTCCTTTTATTTGGATTATATTACAAAAAAATGGAACTCAAACGTTCTTTTGAATTATTGAAAAAGATACTTTAAGTGGTTAATACTTTCCCTGTAATAAGCATTTATTTTATAATAGTTACATATAACACAAGCAATAGTAAGAAACTGAAAATAACAAGAAATCAGGTAAAACACTGTTAAATTAGTGTTTTACCTGAATTTTTAGAAACTTTTCATAATTTAGGTAAGATAACATCTAACAATTGATTTATTCAACAATCATTAGTTATCTTATTTCAACCAATTCCATACGAATATAAGCGTAATTGAAGTGATTAATCGGACAATCAGATGTATCCAGTGAAAAGAGTTTGTTGTCACTCCCATGAATACTGCAAAAATGATAAGAGCAATCAATCCAAAATACAATAGCCATTCTGGATCAGTTTTTACCGCAAATATCATTAAGCAAAGACTTAACAAAATATAGATTGGATGCGACCAATTGAATTGTTCAACCTTAACTTCTTCCCCAACAGCAATTACAGTAAGTAAACCATACAAAAAAATAAATATTCTAAATAAAATCATGAAATTCTCCTTTACTATTTGTTATACTTATCTTAAAAGATGGAGTAAGGTCTATGTCAAGAGAAAGGTAATCAAAATGAAAACAAAAGATATTACTAAGTTATCTGGTTTATCAAAAGATACAATTAGGTTTTATGAAAAATTAGGACTTGTGAAACCTAATAGGGAAAGTTATTCCAGAGAATATGCAGATCATGATTTAGAAAGAATAGAACAAATTAAACAATTAAAAGGTTTAGACTTTACGCTTTCTGAAATAAAGTTGCTTGTTGATATTGATGAAAAATATCAATCAATTGATGAAATCTACTCAATGACACATGATGATTATCAAGAAATCATCCAACTATTAGATAATAAAGTAAACTACTTAGAAGAAAAATCTAAGATGATTGAAGCTGGCTTGGCTAGGCTAAAAGTTATGCAAGAAAAAATTAAAAGCATAAATAATAACAGATGAACTAATATTTAGCCTGAATAATTCATAGTTTTACTAATATTGTTTTTAAACATTAATTTAATAGTATTTAAAGCAACTTACTTCATCACCCATTAGGTGATGAAAAAAGAACCACTTTCTGATATGGTTAATTCACTACAAACAACCATAGAAAGGGGTTCTCTCAATGGTTACTTTACAAGAAAATGCAGTGAAATTCAACAGTAACTTAATCGTTTCTCATGATGGTGGTCGTTTATCAAGTGATTCTGGTTTGATTTTAATCGATGAATTAATGGATGCTTTCCAATTTACTCAGCTCTCTAAAAAGATTGTTCGATTTAACGACAGTTGAAAATATTGGACGCATACGAATCATAAGCTTTTAAAACAGTTAGTGCTGCAAATTGTAGCCGGTTATAACACCGACTCTGCTGCAAATATTCTACAGCATGATCCGGTATTACAGACGCTCTTAACCGATGAGCCGCTGGCTTCTCAATCCTCAATCTCTCGACTCTATGATCGTGTAGAAGGTGAGACAATTAAGACGCTTCAAGTATTCAATCAAGCGTTAATTGACAAAGCCCGTCTGGTTCGCAACGATACAAATATGATTATCGATTTAGATTCTACCCATTCGGATACCTTTGGTCATCAAGAACAAACTGCTTACAACGCCCATTATGGAACGAATGGCTACCATCCTTTAGTGGCATTTGACGGCTTGACTGGCGACTTTTTAAAAGCCAAGCTTCGATCAGGAAATCAATACACTTCCAACGGGGTCAAAGAATTTCTTGAACCGTTATTGGAACATTATAACCAAACGATTCCAACCACTGATATTCTCGTTCGTGGAGACAGTGGTTTCGCGACACCGGATGTTTATGATTTATGCGACTTATACGAAAATCAGTATGTCATTCGGCTAAAGGCCAATAGGAATTTATATCGTTTAGCGGAAGAGTTTGTGTTCTATGATAACCATCATCCTTGGGATGAAAAAGAAGTCTATTATCATTCGGTTTCCTACCAAGCAGCTTCATGGTTCAAACCGCGTCGAGTGTGTATTCGTTCAACTCGAGAAGTAGGCGAACTCCTTTTTAAGCATTCCTTTATTGTCACGAATTTCTCAGAAAACATCTCAGCTAAAAGAGTGTTTGAAACCTACAATAAACGCGGTACCATGGAAAACTACATTAAAGAAGCCAAGAACAGCTTCTTCTTTGATAAAACAGATAGTCCTAGATTCATTGAAAACGAGGCCCGCATGATGATTAGCCTGTTGGCGTACAATCTGGTTAACTTCTTACGCACCTTGTGTTTTGAGCCAAAATCGAAAGGACTCCAAGTGGACACAATCCGTTTCCGTCTATTCAAAGTGGCTGGAAAACTAGTCAGCACTGCAAGACAAATGTATTTAAAACTATCGATTTCTCATGTTTATCAGCGAGAGTTTTATGCCGTATTCAGGAAAATCCAAAGGATTCGGCAGTACATTTAAAGAACCTGATTTTTAAAAAGTTCAAATGGCCCAGGGAGAAGTGCGCCTAAAATTTGAGTTCAAAAAGTGAAAAGTCTCAAAATAATTAAGTAGACCGAAAAAAATAAATAATTAGGATAGAAAATGGAAAACGATAAAGAAAATATAACAATATTGATAAAACAGCCTCTGAAATTAGAGGTATGAATTATTCAGGAATTAAGTATATATTGTTAATAGGAAAGAAATGCTAATATGTAGCCATTTGCAACCGCTAGTTGCGCAATTATACAGTGCACTGTATAGTTTGCAACTATCATTTGAGAGATAATAAGGGTAGGAAAAGAAAGATGAATACAGAACATAAGGAGTGTTATTTATGATATTAGCAGACAAAATTATCCACTTGCGAAAGAGATATAATATGACGCAAGAGGATCTAGCTGAAAAGTTGAATGTCAGTCGTCAGTCAGTCTCAAAGTGGGAAGGCAATCAAGCGACACCCGATTTAAACAAAGTCCTTAAACTCTCAAAACTTTTTGGTGTCACAACCGATTATCTCTTAAATGATGATGATGAAAGTTTAGAAACAGAAGAGGAAGTAGCAGCTGAACCCGAGTTGCCAAAAGCAGATTATGTGTCTGTGTCACTGAATACAGCTAAAGAATACTTAGAAGAGAAGTCAGATTTTGCTCATCGAATTGGTATAGGGGTTGTGCTACTAATAAGTAGTGTCATTCCGATTGTGACTTTAACAACACCATCGATGCTTCGAATAATTCCAGAGAATGTCAGTGAAGCGATTGGAATTAGTGTGCTGTTCTTACTTGTAGCCTTAGGTGTCGGTGTGATGATCTTTGCGAGTATGCGTATGCAAAACTTTGCGTTTTTAGAAGAAGCTTTTGAGTTGGAGTTCGGTGTTCGTGGATTTGTTGAGAAAGAGATAGACAATTATCGTCCGATTCATACGCGACAATTATCCTTTGGCGTTGGTTTAATCATAGTGAGCGTACTTCCAATCATTATCATTAACCTGTTATTTCCTAGTTTTGCGGAAGACCATATTGGTTATGTTGTAGGGATTTTCTTCGCGGTGGTTTCTATGGCTATCTATATGTTGATTTCTACAGGAATTTATTGGGGCAGTTTGAATACATTACTTAATCACCGTCAGCCAGAGGATGAGGAAAGTGAAGTAGTTGAACGTCTAGCCGGTATCTATTGGCCTTTGGTGACAGCGATCTTCCTTGGTTATAGTTTTATCACAGCGGATTGGGGACGCAGTTGGTTCATTTGGCCGATTGCAGCTATGATCTTCGCAGCCTTATCTGGTGTAGTGGATTTTCGCAACCAGAAGAATGAATAAAAGCAAAAAACTCAGGCACCTTGTTAATTTAACAGGTTGCCTGAGTTTTAATGTCTAAAGAATTATTTTTTACGTAATTCTCCTAAAATTTCTTCTAATAATTCAGTTTCAGTTGGTCCAGCAGGTTCTTCGTCTGGAGCAACGATTTTTTTATTTTGTACTTTCTCTAACGCTTTAAGTGTTAAGTATAAGAATAAAGCCACTAAGATAAAGTTAATAATAGCTTGTAAGAATAACCCAACAGCTAATTCAGTGTTACCAATTGAAATAGCAACACCTGATACATCTGCTTGACCTGTGACTGCCACAATAATCGGCATAAAAATATCGTTAACTAATGAATTAACAATTGCAGTAAATGCAGAACCCATAATAATACCAGTTGCCATAGTGATAATGCTGTCGTTCGCAATAAAGCCTTTAAACTCTTTCCACATAAGAACATCCTCCTCAAGGATAATAATAAAATAAATTGCTAATTCAAATATACCATGTTCACATTTAAAATCCCAATAATGTGATCATAAACTTTACTTATCCTAGTAGGGTTAGTTGACTATTGAGCGTCATTTGCTTGAATGTATTTTTCAATCGGAAAAGCCTCTTTATCAATGTCCCAAGCATCAGTTTCAACGAGTTTTGCCCACTGATAGCCTAAGAATGGCCCACTTGTTAGACCAGATGATCCTAAGCCACTGATTGCCCAGACATTGTCTAAGTCTGGTACTACACCAACAAGCACTGAGAAATCTGACGTATGCGCCCGTGTTCCTACTTTAGATTCAACGATGTCATGGTCATCAACACTTGGCATCCATTTTCTAGCTTCATCTCGTAATTCATGTAGCACAGCTTCATCAACATCTAAGTTGTCGCCTTGGTCATCTTCGTGTGTTGCACCAATGATAATTTCACCATTATTGAATGGGATGATATCACTTTGTCCTGGAGGCATGATCACTGGCCAATGTTGGTCAACCCAGTCAGTATGTTTAAGCACAAAGAGTTGACCCTTTTGAGCACGAATATCAACCTTGTATCCTAGAGGTTCTAATAAGTTTGTTAAACCAGGACCAGGAGAAAGAAGTAAGCGGTCAAAATTATGCTTAGCCACCGAAGGGGTAGAAATGTAGATATCCCCACTTTCTTTCTTAAGTTGGGCTTTTTCACGAATGATTTTCCCACCTAAGTCTTGAATTGCTTGGTGAAGTGTATCAATAAGGGCATCACCATGAACGCGACCCCCACCTTCAACCCACGTCGCTGGATGATCCGATTCAATTAAAGGTAAATAATCCGAGATATCTTCTGTTGAAAGTTTCTTAACTTCTCCAATTGAAGGTGAAGCTTCTTGTTTCGCTTCTGCTTGATCAAGGTCTTTTTGAACGCGTTTATCTGTATTTCGAATCATGATCGTACCATCGATTTGATAGATGGCGTCTGTATTATAACCATCATCTTTCAAATCTTGCATAAACTGATGATAAAACTCAGCCCCTTTAGATACTAGAAAGTACCAAGGCTTATTCCGACGTAAAGAGAACCAAGGGCAGATAATACCTGCAGAAGCACGCGTAGCTTGGCCAACTCCGTGGTCAAAGACTGTGACTGTGTGACCAGACCGCGCTAAATAGTAAGCCGCCGTTGAACCGACAATACCCCCACCAATAATTGCAATTTTTTTAACCATACTATCACCTTTCCTGATTACTTGTTCCCTATATTATAAAGGATTTTTATGTAAAAAAACAAAAAATCTCTGTCCAACGTGCCAGTAATCACTGGGCTCGCACGCTAGACAGAGGGTTTTTATCGAATGTTTTTAAAATTGATATTTTCTAATGAGTTTTTCGATGGTTGGTGACTTGAATAGGAACGTTAATATAATCGTGTTAATTGGTAATGAGATAAGATTTTTAACAATTCTCATTGGCATGAAAGCAGCCCATGCGCGGCCATACATCATGCGAATCCACACGGAATTCAAACCTAAATTGATAATTAATGTCACGAGTAAAACCGCAACAAACACACGTTTCCAACTGATTGGCTTACGCCATAGAACCCAGCCGTAAATCCATCCACCTAAAGCGGCACTTAACGTGAAGCCAGGGAAAAAGAACCCACTCCCACTAATGAAAAAAGTGATTAAGTCTGTCACTGTTGAAACGAGCAAAGCGAAAAGGGGACCAAATAAAATCCCACTAAAAGCTGTACCGACAAAGCCAAGGCCGATTTCAGCTAAGTTACCGAAATTTAAAGACGGAATGAAACTTAAGACAATCCTTGCGGCGATCATAACCGCCATTAAAGTTAACTGCGACGTTGTAACTTTCCTTGGTCTAATGTTCTGCTCGACGTCTACCTTCTTGTTCATATAAATACTCTCCTCTTTCACAGAGAGCCACACAGTGATATGCAGCGAATGCAAAAATAAATCGCACCTAGTTTAGTGAACCAAGTTTCGTTTCTTAGCAACATCCCATCTAAGAACACTTCACGCTTATTTTTTACTCTGTTATCCTTTATTTAATTGTTTCCAATTATATCTTCATTATACTGTATTTTTGTTAAAAAATATAGCTCACTAAGGAAGAAGGGCGCTGTATTAAAAATCCGCTTGTTCTAATAGAGACAAGAAGATACCTAAAGCTAAAGCATCCGCCGCTCCACCAGGACTCAGATGTCGTTCAATCATCACTTGGTCATATTCGTGCAGCGCTTCTAGAAATTCGCTCGGCTCATTAGGATCATTAAATAAAGTAAGTGCTTCCATCTTAATGGTTTCCCAAGCTTCGAACCCACCCCGGTGAATAATATTGCCGTCTTCAATGTGTCCCATGATGAGTAGCAATGCTTTTAATAAATTATGTTCTAGTATTGGATCATCTAAACTACGTAAATAGGGCATCAACACATCTTGTAAGATAGGGTAGCCGCTGACTGCCTCGCCGCGAATCCCCGTAATGCCATGTTCAATATACAATCTCTCGCCATGAGATAGTTTTTCTCTTGTATGCACATCATCAAAATCTTTCAGTAAGATGTCTTTGGTCATTAAACGAATCAATTGAAACGCTTCGGTTGTATGAGAAGCTGACCAAGTCGATAACTGCTTACGCTCAATAATATAACCTACAGCTACAAGTAAAAGGGCGAATGAAAAGTTAGCACCTTTATGAGTATTAATACCATGCGTTGCTTCAAACATAGCAATTTCTGCATCAATCCCGATACGTCTTGAGCCGTTAAATAATTCACTTAAATCTTCTGTTTGATGCAAACTTCTCCCTAAGTCATAATACTGCTTAAAGAAAGGTTCAAAAGACATTACGCTATCAATAAACGTGTAATAGTTCATATCTCGATGCGAACCATTATTGAAACGATCCACTAAACCTGGTTTAGGTGATAAAGAGACTTCATACATCAAAGCTTTCGTTGCGAGACGGGGAATGCGATTATAGATTGAGTGTACATTATCCAATATTACGATTCTCCATATCTTCAATAATAAACTTCAATGAATGATCGAGATGCTCATGAATAAGCATGGTCATTGTTTCAACATCTTTCTTTCGCATCCCTCTTAAGATTAAGAAGTGCTCTTCTAGTGCAATTTTACTGCGAACTTCTGAACGAATGGATAATTCTCTAAAGTAAACGAGATAGGCTTGCAGCTCATCAATAATTTTCGGGAGACGACGCATCTGTGACTTTTCATAAACATAAGCATTAAACCCAGAGAAATTATTAATTAGGTTATCAATTCGGTCATCAGATTCTTTTTTCTGAATGCTATCCCCGCTTTGTAAATGGCGCTCAAGTTCATCGAAATCCTCCTCGGTCATCAGGTGCATAGCTTTCGTAAAGGCAAGCGTGTCGAGTGCTTTACGAATATCATAAATTTCGTATGCATCTTTAATACTAATCCCTCTTACAATCATCCCGATACCTGGAACATGCTCAACCAGTTCTTCTTTTAAGAGTTGTTCGAGCGCATAGCGAATAGGAGTTCGACTAATGTTCATTTCTTCTGAGAAAACGGATTCATTAATACGCTCACCTGCGGGAATTTCACCTAAGATAATGGTACGCTTAAATGCATGATAGACAGAAACTTTTAACGTTTGATTGGAATTGATATCTAAATTTGCCTTAACGGCTTCAACTGTAGAATCCATTGTATACCTCCTAAATTATATATTACTCTTTTCAAAGGACAAAATGTGTCATTAAACAATGCACTTGAATTGTATACTTATTTGAGTTGAAATTCAATAAGCTATGGTAATAGCTTCAATTCAACATACATAAATACAAAATACTAAAAAAACGAAGGTGCACTTTGTTAAAAGTATACCTTCGTTATAAACACATTTGTTACATTGATTATCCAAAGAAGCTTAGTAAGATACCAGCTGCAACAGCTGATCCGATAACTCCAGCTACGTTTGGTCCCATTGCGTGCATTAATAAGTAGTTATTAGGGTTTGCTTTAATCCCTTCAGACTGTGCAACACGTGCAGCCATCGGTACAGCAGAAACACCTGCAGAACCAATTAAGGGATTCACTTTACCATTTGTTAGTTTGTACATAAGTTTACCCATAAGGACACCACTTGTCGTACCAATAGCAAAGGCGAATAGACCTAAGAAAATAATTTTGATTGTATCAAATGATAGTAATGTAGCGGCATCTGCTGAAGCACCTACTGAAATACCTAAAAGAATTGTAACGATATACATCATTGAATTCTCTAAAGTTGTTGTGATTAACGGTACAACTTTACTTTCACGAATTAAGTTTCCTAACATTAACATCCCAACTAATGA
Source organism: Ruoffia sp. FAM 24228 (assembly GCF_045528575.1). Classification (NCBI taxonomy): domain Bacteria; kingdom Bacillati; phylum Bacillota; class Bacilli; order Lactobacillales; family Aerococcaceae; genus Ruoffia; species Ruoffia sp. FAM 24228. Next base: position 3,272 of record NZ_JBGQQZ010000028.1, on the reverse strand, counting down.
TGCTGCTGAAGGAATTAGTAAACTCACGAATAAAGTAACAACGATTGGGAAAATGATTTTTTCCTTTTGTGATACTGGACGTGCTTGCGTCATAACAGTTGTTCTTTCTTTTTCAGTTGTTAACGCACGCATAATTGGCGGTTGAATAATTGGAACAAGCGCCATGTATGAGTAAGCAGCAATCGCAATTGTTGGCAAGATATGCTCAGCTAATTGAGAAGAAATATAGATAGCTGTTGGGCCATCTGCTCCCCCAATAATACCAATCGCAGCAGATTCACTTGGCGTCATACCTAAGGCTAATGCACCGAAGAATGCAGCGAAGATACCGAATTGAGCAGCTCCACCTAATAATAATGTTTTTGGATTCGCAATAAGCGGACCAAAGTCAGTAGATGCTCCTAAACAGAGGAAGATCAGTGGTGGGAATATTCCGAGCCCGACCCCTTGATATAAGTAATGAAGCAATCCACCATTCTCTGTTGCAGTAGCAGGATCCATTAATCCCGTCAGAGGTAAGTTAGCTAGTAACATACCGAATCCAATTGGAATTAATAAATATGGTTCATAGTTTTTAGAAACGGCTAAAAAGATTAAAACCAAAGCCAACATAATGACGATAATTTCTTGTATAGTTATACTTAAAAACCCGGAAGTTTGTATAAGTTCATTGATTGTGTCTAACATGTAAACGAATACCTCCTATATAGTCAGTAGTAATTGATCAGATTGTACACTGTCACCTTGACTGACACTAATTGAACCAACAACACCATCAGCAGGAGCAACAATTTCGTTCTCCATCTTCATAGCTTCTAAGACGATTAATGTATCCCCTTGAGCAACTGATTGACCTGGTGTGACAGCAACTTTTAAGATAGTTCCAGACATTGGTGCGTTAATTTCTGTTCCGCCTGATGCTGCAGCAGGTGCTGGAGCACTTTGTGTTTCTTGAGTAGCAGGAGCAGCTGTTTGACCCGTTGACATATCTGCATCAGCAGGTAATTCTTTTACCGATACGCGGTATACTTCATTATTAATTTCGATTTCGTATTTTTTCATGATTTATATCCTCCGATTATTTAATTCGTTTTGATTCTTGGATTTCTAGCTTTTTGTTTGGCTCATCTTCAGACGCTAATGCTAAAGCGACTAATTCAGCAACTTGTTGATGCTTTTTGTTTGGTGCTAAGTTGTTTGTGTTTACTGCAGGTGCTGGTTTAGCTGCTGCAGGTGCAGGTTCGGCTTTATCACTTCCGTTAACAAACTTTGCAATCATTTCTGTTAGTCCCCAAAGAACTAGTAGTACTGAAAATACTGTAAGCATGGAAACGATAGTTAACATCAAACCGTCCATAATACTGATTGATTCCATCTAATTAAATTCCTCCTTCGTTCATCGACTCTTTATTGACCGTAGCGTGCTTGAATCTTAATTGTTTCTCCAGCTACTGGTTTAGGTTGATATTTTCTTTCTAGGTATTGCTGACCCACTTGTGGGAATAAAGTATAAGTTAATACGTCTTCATCATTTTTACCTAGGTCGCCTAATTCAGCTTTAAGTTTTTCGAACTCTGGATCTAAACGATCTGCTGGACGCGTTTCGATGACTTCTGCGTCACCGATAATTGAGCGACGGAATTCCTCATCCACTGGTGCAGGAGATTTACCATATAAGCCTTTTAAGTAGTCCTTAATTTCGTTAGGCACCATCTTGTAGCGTTCTCCAGCTAAGACGTTGAATACCGCTTGTGTTCCAACCATTTGACTCAAGGGTGTTACAAGTGGTGGGAAGCCCATGTCCTCACGAACAGAAGGAACTTCGTTAAGTACAGCATCGTATTTATCTAAAGCACCTGCTTGGCGGAGTTGTGAGTTTAAGTTCGATAACATACCACCAGGAACTTGGTAAATTAAAGCTTTAGGATCAGCGAACATCATTTTACTGTCTAATGTTCCGTCTGCTAAATATTTATCACGAATGCCTTTAAAGTAGTCCGCAATTTCTTCTAAAGTATCAATGTTTAAGTGTGTATTAATATTTAATTCTTCTAATGTTAATGCCATTGATTCAGTAGGTGGTTGACTTGTTCCTTCAGCTAATGGAGAAATCGCTGTATCAATAATATCAACGCCATTCTCAACAGCAGCTAAGTAAGTCATTTGTGACACACCACTTGTTGCGTGCGTGTGTAAGTTTAATGGCACATCAATCACAGCTTTAATCGCTGGAATTAATTCACGAGTAACAGCCGGAGTTAAGATACCAGCCATGTCTTTAATACAGATTGAGTCAGCACCCATATCGTTGTATTCTTTTGCTAGTTTTGTGTAATACTCAACGGTATGAACATCACTTGTTGTATATGCAATTGCTAATTGTGCATGTGCACCGTATTTCTTAACTGCTTCAAGTGAAGCGCGAACATTACGTGAATCGTTTAACGCATCGAAGATTCGGAAGATATCAATGCCGTTCTCAACAGCCTTTTGAATAAACTTATCAACAACATCATCAGCATAGTGACGGTAACCGATTAAGTTTTGACCTCTAAGTAACATCATCAATTTCGTATTCGGCGTACGTTTACGAATTTCGCGTAGTCGTTCCCATGGATTCTCATCTAAGAAACGAATCGCTGAGTCATAAGTTGCACCCCCCCAACATTCAAGTGCGTAATATCCCGCCGAGTCCATTTTCTCAATAATTGGAAGCATATCTTCTGTCGACATGCGCGTTGCCATCAAACTTTGATGCGCATCTCTCAAGACGGTTTCATTAATACGTACTTCAACCATATATATATCAACCTTTCTCATAAGTTATATTTATCTTTATTGTAAGCGAAAACACCTTGGAATGAAATTCTTTTTTGGGAAAATACTGTTCTAATGGTGTTTTTTTGCGTATAAATTTTTGCATAAAATAAAAACAGGATTAAATATAACTCTAAAAGACCTTAAATAGATTGCTGATTAAAACGGCTTTATATAGAAGAAGTAAATTTAATCCAACAATACTATAGGTGATTCTGTCATAATATTTACATCATAATAACATTCTAATCGACTGATAACGTTAACATGTTAGGCAGCATAAGGATTAGAATTATAAAATACAGGGGAAAAACAACACGATTAATAAAACGCCGATTGTAAAATTAAGCTAGACAACTAAAACAGCCATTTGTGGTACACTCAACTTGTAATTCCGACCAAAGAATACAAAGGAGTGACCACAAATGACCTACACCCATCTTACCACGGATGAA
>NZ_JBGQQZ010000027.1:0-30883 GCF_045528575.1 Ruoffia sp. FAM 24228 | reverse complement strand
CTTCTAAATTTAAGGTAATATTTAATTGAGCCATAATAATCTTCCTTTCAATGTTTGTCTGTCAACTACATTGTACCAAAGAGATTATTATGGTTTTTTACTTTTACACAATTATATGGGCTTTATCACTGTCACCTCATGACATGTCCTGTTAAACTCCTAATTCCCCTTGTCACCTCATAACAAGTCCTGTTAAACTTTCAATTTCCCTTGTCACCATATGACATGTCCTGATAGAGCTCCAATTCCCCTGGTCACCTCATGACTAGTCCTGTTAGACTTCCAATTTCCACTGTCACCAAATGACAAGTCCTGTTAACAACCAATTTCCCTTGTCACCAAAAGACACGTCCCGTTAAACGTTTAATTTCCCTTGTCACCTCATGACAAGTCCCGTTAAACACCCAATTTCCCTTGTCACCATATGACACGTCCCGCTAACCCAAAATCCCACGTTCCTCTCAAACCCAAATACTAAATTAACACTAAACCTGCACTCATCTATCCTCACGACACACCTCAACCAACACACCCATCAAAAAAACCTTACCAAATATGATTTCTCATACTCAGTAAGGTTTTATTTTATTGCTCAGGCGAACGAGACGATTGCATTGTATAATACAAGCCGCGTGCCTTCATAAGTGTATCGTGGTTTCCTTGTTCAACGATGGAACCATCTTTCATAACTAATATCATATCCGCATTCATGATGGTTGATAAGCGGTGGGCGATAATAAAACTCGTGCGCCCTCTCATCAAGCGATCAAATGCTTCTTGAATCAGAATTTCCGTTCTTGTATCAATCGACGATGTTGCTTCATCTAGAATTAACATTGTCGGAATTGAAACAAAAATTCGCGCGATAGATAATAATTGTTGTTGCCCCGTTGATAACCCAGCACCACCACTTGTTAAGACTGTGTCATACCCATCAGGTAACAATTCAATGAAGCGATGGGCGTGAGCCGCTTTGGCTGCTTTCACCACTTCTTCTCTAGATACGTTTGGATGACCGTAAGCGATATTATCGTGAATCGTTCCACCTTTTAGCCAAGTTTCTTGTAGCACCATCCCGAATTGCTTTCTAACAGATTCGCGAGTAAAGTCGGTAATCGGCTCATTATCAATTAAAATTTGTCCTTGATCTAAGTCATAGAAACGCATCAGTAAATTAATTAATGTTGATTTACCAGCGCCCGTAGGCCCAACAATTGCTACCGTATCACCTGCTTTAACTGATAAAGTTAAGTCAGTAATCAGCTCTTTATCTTTTGTATAACTGAACGAAGCACGATTAAAGTTTACTTTTCCATCGACATTACTTGAATCAATCAATCTATGTCCAGTTTCTACCTCTTCTGGCTGATCGATAATTGTATATAGTCGATCCGCACAAGCCAGAGCACTTTGAATTTCCGCGAGCACATTTGAAATGTCGTTAAATGGCTTCGTATATTGGTTCGCATAATTTAAAAATGTCGTTAACTCTCCCACAGTAAACGTTCCATTCACAATTCGAACGGCTCCTAAAAATGTTAACGCTGCGTATATCAAAGCATTAATAAAACGCGTTCCTGGGTTAATTGTCGACGAGTAAAAGATTGCCCACTTGGACTTTTCACTATAATCAGCATTGAGTTTAGTAAAAGTTTCCGTCGCTTCTTCTTGAGAATTAAACAATCTAACAATATCAGCTTGTTGAATATTTTCCTCGATAAAATCCGCCTGTTCCCCACGTGCCTTCGTTTGTTGGCGGAAAAGTGAGTAGCTTTTCTTTGCAATAAAACGTGAGATAAATAATGAAATCGGCGTTAACACAACAACAAGTAACATCATGGTTAAATCAAGTTGTGCCATTGTAAAGATAGTGATGAAAATAGTTAATATACCAATGAAGAATTGATTGAAAATCATAATCAACCCATCACCTAATTGCTCGGTATCTGTGGTAACTCGACTCACTAAATCTCCTGTACTGCGTTGATCTATATAATTTAAAGACAATGAGTGAACTTTTTCAAGCACACGGTTACGAAGCGATTCTATAACTTCATATGTAATTTTGTTGAATAAAATTGGGTTAACCCACTGAACAATCGCATTGAGTCCAATCACAATTCCCATATTCATAAGTGTTGGTAATAAGACATCAAAGTTCACTTGCCCTTCACCAATCGTCTGGTTAACGGCTTGTCCGATTAAAATTGGGAGGTAAACAGTCAATCCTACTTGGATAACTGTTGATATTAACGAAAGAACAACAAGTAATTTGTGTCCAGATAGGTCAGAAAATAATCGTTTCAAAATACTTGAACTGCTTTTATTAGTGTTCTCCATTATCCGCTACCTCCTTCACATTTTGTGATGCATAAATCTCTTGGTACACAGGGTTATTTGCCAGTAACTCTTTGTGGCTAGCATAGCCAATTTGTCTTCCTTCTTCTAAGACCACGATATTATTTGCCTGTTGTAAACTATGTGTTCTTTGAGAAATCATAATTATCGTACGGTCGTTATACTTTTCTTTCAGCGTTCTTTGGAAATTTGCTTCAGTAACATAATCCAAGGCACTCGTTGAATCATCAAAGATTAATAATGATGACGGTTTAATTAGTGCTCGTGCAATCGTTAGACGTTGTCTTTGACCACCAGAGAAATTACGTCCAAAAGTAGCGACTTCTTTATCCAAACCTTCTGGATATGAGCGAACAAAGTCCAATGCTTGTGCATCTTCTAGCGCTTGCCACATCATCTCTTCCGTCGCTTCAGGATTTCCTAATAATAAGTTACTTCGAATTGTTCCTTTAAATAATGCAACATTACTTGGAACAACACTTATATTCTCTCTTAAGTCACGTTTTGAATCCGTATTAAAGTAATCTTCTTGGAAGAAAACGCCACCCTCTTGGGCATCATAAGTTTTTGTAATTAATTGAAGTAAGGTTGATTTACCAGAACCAGTACTACCGATAATCCCAACAAAATCGCCCTCTTTAATTGAGAAAACAATATTTGATAGCGATGGTTTCGTTGCATTCGGGTATGTAAAAGTCACATCTTGAAAACTTAAAACTGTATGCTTCTCTTCATTTTGCTGACTATTATTCTCAAACACTTCAGATTCTAGTGGCTGTTCAAAGACAGTCACTACACGTTTAGCACTTGAGTATGCTCGGTTTAATTGTGTAATGACAAATGCAATCTTCACTAATTCCACTAAGATAGCCAATAAATAATTCACTAAAGCGACTAGCTGACCTTGGGTCAATGATCCGGAATTAATAAAATTTCCACCTTGCCAAAGAACAATAATCAAAGCAACATTCACCACTATATAAGTGAGTGGATTAGTGAAAGCATTAATGAAACCTACACGAATTTGGTCGGTAGTGACGTTTTTGTTTTGAGCTTTAAATTCATTCACTTCACGGTCTTTTTGCTGAAAAGCGCGGATCACACGCATACCCTTCATTTGTTCTTGTGTTAATGTCACTAATAAATCAAATTGCTCTCGTATTTGTGTATATAATGGATTTGCAAAATAAATAATTGCACCTACTACAACAAATAAAATGGCAATCATAGCTAAAAATATAAGTGTCATTCGTCCATCAATTTGTGCGGCCATAATTAAAGAACCGAATACAATAAAAGGTGAACGAAGGAATAAGCGGAAAAATGTATTCAATCCACTTTGAATTTGGAACGTATCACTTGTTAATCGAGTGACGATACTCCCGGGAGAAATCGTTCCATATACTTCTTTTGGTAATTGTAAAACAAATTCAAATAAATCATTGGTTAAATTTTCAGCAAAACCTACAGCTGCTTTTGCTGATAGAAACTGTGCTGTAATTGAAAAGGCTAGCCCAGCTGCAGCAATTCCAAACATCACCAAAATATATTTGATAATATTTGCTACATCTCCAGTTGGGATGGCAACGTCAATAATTAATGCTACAATCATTGGGACTAGCAATTCTAAAACTGCTTCGACTAATTTCATTAAAGGTCCGAAGATACTACTAAGCTTGTAGCCTTCAAAATATCTAAATAATCTGCTCATATTATTCCTCTACTTTTTCTTTATTCTCGATCGGATACGATACTATTAAACAATTTTTGTTGTAAAGTTGATACTGGTAGGGATTCTAGCTCTTGAATGCTTACCCATTTGAAGTCTTCCTCATTCAAATCTGCTGTCCCATCTAGTAAAAATGGTATCACTTGTACTTGCCAAATCCGATGTGAGAATACATGCTTCACTTGTGCGAATGTTGGCAAGAGTTCAAAGCCTTCTTCTTCATCCAATATCAATGATCGGTCTAGCTTTAATTCACTGATATCAATACTTTCATCTAAATGATTCACTAAAGGCTCTATCAATTCAGAACTCGTCGCGCCTTCCATAACTACATTCACTTCAACCATTGGAAAATGCCACAGACCCGTCAAAAGTTCTTTGTCATTATGTTTGCGCATTAACCATTCACCCTTATGATTTCGTATCGCATAGGCGATTCGGTGGTGTTTGGTTGCTTTTGTTTTCTTTTTCTTTACTGGGTAAAGATGACTCGTATTATTCTGATAAGATTGATCAAATTCTTTGATCGGACTATCTTCAGGTTGGTAATCGGTTGGTGTCATAATCGTGGCACCGATATCCATCAAGGCTTGGTTAAAGTCACCTGGCCTTTTTGAATCAATTAACTGATACAAAATACTAGTAAACTCATTTTTTGTCTTATTTAAAGTGATATCACGGTCTATTTCAAATAAGCGAGCTACAATCCGCATTAAGTTACCATCTAACGCTGGTTCTGGAAGATTAAACGCAATACTACCAATTGCACCGGCGGTATATGGACCGATACCTTTCAAAGAAAGCAGACCTTCCAACGTATTAGGCATCTCACCGTTAAAGTCAGCCATCACTTGTTGAGCTGCAAATTGCATATTACGAACACGTGAATAATAGCCTAAACCTTGCCAGAGACCCATTAATTCAGACTCTTCCACTTCGGCTAAATCTTTAATTGTGGGGAGTTCTTTAATAAACCGTTCGTAATATGGAATAACTGTATTAACTTGTGTTTGTTGCAACATAATCTCACTAACCCAAATATAGTAAGGGTTCTTCGTTTGTCGCCAAGGTAAGTCTCTTTTGTTCGCATCATACCAATCTAATAATTGAGTTTGGAATGCTTTTATCTTTTTTTCATCCCAATTGATCGGATACTGTTCGATTAACTTTTGTCTTTTGTTCGTCATTTAATCCACTTTCTATTCATTCTTTTCCAATTCGGCTTCATTATCTTCAAGCCAATGTTTAATCATTTCATAGTCAAAGCCTTTACCTAACAGACTTTGTATCATTTTTTGTTTTAAATCATAGCCACTAAAACGGCGCTGATGTTTTCTTAAATATTTGTCGGCTTCTTTTTCTAACATGTCTTCTTGATCATCTTCAGCGTCGTCAAAGGTCAATTCGCTCATATGTTGATTCACTAAATCTTTGTCAAAGCCTTTGGTAAGTAGATGAGTATACAATTTACTGCGCATCATTTTTGGTGGCAGTGATTTTTTAGTTCGGATGAATTTCTCAATCAGCGCTTGAATATTTTCACTTTGTTCTTCTTCTGGATACTCGTCCATTGCATCAAGAATAGTCATTTCATTGATCCCCTTTTTGACTTTCAATTCATTTTGAATAATGTTTGGTCCCTTAGACTTCAGTGTGTAGTTTGTGCGGACATAGCTTTTGGCATATTCCAAATCATTTAAATAGCCTTGTCGAATTAAACGGTCAAGGGTATTTTCAATCACTTCTTCTGAAGGTGCGGTTGAATTCTCTTCTTTTTCTTTTTTATCTTTTTGCTTATGTAAATAGTCGCGCATTTCTTTGATGGAACGCATTCCATAAGATAAATAATTAATCGCAGCAGAGTATAATTTATGATCATTCTCTGCTGATTTAATCTTATCTAATAAGTTTTGATCCACTTCTTGGTCTTTACGCAAAGCGTATTCGATTAGAATTTCTTGATCGACACCAATAAAAAACTCGTCATCAACGAAGATTGAATAACGATTTGCTTGTTTCTGTTGTTGTGCAATTTTTGTGATTTTCATACGTCTTAACTCACTCTACTTTCTTTTATTCGATAAGGTATATTGGTATTCATACATAAATGGGTTTGTTTCAATAAATTTATAAATAAACTCAAGTTGTTTTTTAATCGAATAGTTATGTAGTTCCATTTCCATTGAATAATTGTGGAGAACTTTTTGAAAGTTTGTACATTCTCTATCATATTTAAAATATAATTGATATAATGGCTTGTCCTTATCATCAATGGATATGTAAATGGTATTGGCATCTTTGCATTCAAAGGCAAATACTAAATATATATATAATAATGTCATGAAATCACTCCTTATTAAAATTCATTCATATTTAAATAGTGATTACTCATTTTCTATGTTACCATATTTTGAATGTCTCCTAACGAATTATTTAACAAAAGGTGGGTGATATCTTTATGAGAAAGAAATATAAAAAAATAGTTGAAGTAGCAACAACAGCAGGTAGAATTATGCTGGAGTCTCATGCTGAAAGTTATCGAGTTGAGGATACGGTTCGACGTATTCTTCAAACAAGTGGACTTTCTAACACGGAAGTCATCACAAATACAACAGGTCTATATGTTACTTTAGATGATTCAGATCCTGAAATCGAAGGTTTTACATTAGTTCATCGAATAACAGACCGTAGTAACCAATTAAATAAGATTTACCGAGTGAATAATATTTCACGCCAACTTACAAGTGGACAGATTACGATTGATGAAGCTGCTGAACGACTCGAGGTGGTAGATGATTCTGATTACACAGTCTTTAGTAAAGATATAGCAACGGTTATCTTAGTGATTGCCTTTGTTGTTCTATTAGGTGGAAGCTTCTGGGACAGTGTCTTTTCAATCTTTACTGGTTTACTCGTAGCTTATTCACGTATATTAAAAGACTTATTCCAATTGAATAGCTTTATTTATGGTGTTGCATCAACCTTATTGACTGCATTTTTAACTAATGTAATTGCGGCGGTAGTTCCACTTGATATATCAACTGATGTTATTATCATTGCTGGTTTAATGCCTCTATATCCGGGGACTGCTGTGACCAATGGTCTTCGAGATATGTTAAAAGGCGATTATATCTCTGGTGTCGCTCGTGTGGCTGATGCGATTGTTATTGCACTAAGTTTAGCGATTGGTGTCGCGATTGGCCTTTACTTTTACGGGGAGGTTACATCATGGTTGGTATAATTATCCAAGTTATCGGGGCATATGTAGCCACAATCACAGCTGCTATTACACTTGAAGCACCTAGATCATTCATCTTCAAGACGGGTTATGCGGGAGCAATCGGCTATCTTGTATATCTTCTATTGGCAAACCCAATGGGTGTCGCTTTAGCAACATTTTTTGCTTGTAGTGTTGTATCATTAATTAGCCAATTCTTTGCGCGTCGCTTTAAAGCGCCGGTAACTATCTTCTATATCCCAGCCTTTTTCCCATTTGTGCCTGGGTTAGCGATTTATCAGACAGCTCTTTACTTTATTCAAGGAAACTATAATCTAAGTAATTATTATCTCATTCAAACTCTATCAATCGCTGGGGCGATTGCCTTAGGTGTATTCTTTACAGATTCAATCTTAGAGATATACATGCACGTTCAATTCAAAATGTTAAACATGAGAAAATAAGCAAAAAAAGCGTCAGAATTCAATTTGGAATTCCGTCGCTTTTCTTGTATTTACTTTATTTCTTAAAAATTACTGTACTTAATCCAGCTAATTTAATTTGTGTTGATGACAGTATTTCAATGCCTTGGGGTTGCATTAAAGGTTCAGTATCAACCCGATCCTGGTCGGCTATCACTTGCCCCAACTCAACGTCTTCCGGTAATGTGAACGTACGACTTCGTTTGTTTCCATTAATCACTATAATATACTCGTCCCCTTTTGTTCCTCTCACTTTATAAGCAATCGCCACATCACGTTCACGAATTTCTGGGACATTTAATAGTTGTACATTTGTATCAATGAGTTCTTTATCAGCTAGTCTAAAGGCATCTGTTGATTGACGGAGTTGAATTAAGCCGCGCATATGCTCCATCGTTGTATTCTCAATTGAGTAACCATTCACTCCTCTTACTTTTTCCCATTCAAACTTGTTAATCGCATCGGACGAGTTATAAGAGTCATGAATAAAGTATGGATATTCAATCGGGTCCCCATTATTATTAGTAAAGTAAGTAGAATTATCTGGAATATCGCCCCACTCATCTACCATGGTTTTAAATTCTGGGTGCTTAAATTGTTTGGTACGACCGTATTCTTGACCGGCATGAATAAATGCTGTCCCTTGTGAAGTTAAAACGATTAAATTACCCAGACGTATGCGTTGGTGTATCTCTTCCACATGGATATTTGGATCTTTATTAATCGATTCTGCAATCACGTCGTGTAAAGTTAAGTTATCATGTGCTTCAATATATTGGACGACATCACCTGGTTGGTCCGCTTCGAAATTATGCGGTTGCCCTTTAATATTATCGAAAATCTTCTGCACATTTCGGCGCCCGCCAGTAATAAAGCGTGGCTTCCCTTCACTTTGGAAACCAGATTTTAATTCGTCTCGGATTTCGTCTGAGAATGAGCCAACAGCTTCTGTATCTGACATCCATAATTGATCCGCTGCTTGAACGTCTTCAGCACCTTCATCTCCAGCGTACGTAATCCAACCTTCACCGATCATTAAGATATTTGGATTAATTTTGGCTGTTTCTTCATAGGCTAATTGAACTGTTTCTGCATCTAAATCCCCCATCATATCAAATCTAAAGCCATCAACTTTAAATTCTTCTACTAAGTACTTTAATGAGTCAACAATCAAGCGACGTGTCATATAGTGAGTACTTCCTAAACGTCCGCCACCAAAGTTAGTTCTTGATGTCCCATCTGAATCCATAAAATGATAATACTCAGGTTCTAAATCTTCAAGAATATGGAGCTCTGCGGTGTGATTATACACGACATCCAGTGTTACCGCCATTCCTCTTTCGTGGATTTCACTCACAAGTTCTTTAAACTCTCGAATCCGGGATGAAGGGTCTTCGGGGTTAATTGAATACATCCCTGTTAAAGCGAAATAATGCATTGGATCATAGCCCCAGTTGTAGTTCGTCCAAGCTGATTTATATTCTAAGAAGCGTTCACCCGTCTCATATTCATTCGCATGATAGTAACTTAAGACAGGCAGTAACTGCACATGCGTGACACCAAGCGACTGAATATAATCCAATCGTTCCGCCATCGCTTCAAACGTTCCGAAACGGTGGTGTAGTTCATCCTTTATTGATGGATCTGATGTAAAGTCCCGCACGTGAACTTCGTAGATTACAGCATCTTCTCTTCGTTTATAGTTTTCAACTTTAGCAAAGTCTAATTTTTGCCCAATGTTCTCTGGTGCAACAATCGCGGCTTTGGCAATATACGATGCTTCGTCGTGGCTATTCCAAGTACCCAGTGATTTAGCGTAAGGATCCAAGGCTAAGACGGTCTCACTATCACGGTTAATTTGGTAATGATAACAATAATTATTGAAATTATCGATACCAGACACTGTGTCTTGATTCAATGTCACTTCCCATAAACCTTTGTCGTGTGAATTCATTTCCACTACTGCGACTTGTTTTTCTTGATTGTCTTTATCATACAATAATACTTGGACCGATTTAGCGCTCGGTGACCATAATCTTAATACAGCTGTCCCATCAGAATTTAATACTGGACCGAGAGGCCCATCGTAAGCAAAGTGTTCATCTTTCTCTTGCCAAGTGAGACTTGTTGTCAATCTTTCTGTCATAAACTTCCTCCTACATTGCGTTTGATATCAAAAAAGCCAGATAATATTGAAGGTTCTAATTAGCGATCGTCCTCAATACTATCTGACTGTGAGTCCATTCTATATTAAATAGATACGATGTTTTTATCTTCGCCGTTAATATATGCCATTACGTTGTCAAAGGCAATTTGAGCACGAAGGACCATTGCTTCATTTGTTAAGTAACCAACATGTGGTGTTAACAATGCATTTTTTGCATGAAGTAACGGGTAATCATTTGGAATTAGTGGCTCCATGTCGAAGACATCAATACCAGCACCAGCGATTTTTCCTTCATTTAAAGCATTTGCTAAAGCTTCATTATCAATAATCGGTCCTCTAGCTACATTAATTAAGATAGCTGATTCTTTCATATTATCCAGCTCTCTTTCACCGATTGTGTGCTTAGTATCTTCAGTCATTGGAAGATGGATTGAGATAATATCACTTTCTTTAATCAGTGTATCTAAGCTTACATATTCAACACCCGCATCAATCGCTTCTTGTTTCTCTGAGCGGTTATACCCTAAGACTTTAGCTCCGAAAGCTTTGAATAGTTTTGCTGTATGAATTCCAATTGTCCCGGTACCAATAATACCGACTGTTTTTCCATGAATTTCTTGTCCTTGAATTAATCCTGGAAAATCGTCGCCTTTACGGACATCTAAGTCTCCTTGTTTCACTTCACGTAAAACATTCAGAGCTAAACCAATAGATAATTCTGCGACTGCTTGAGTAGCATAACCCGATGCATTTGCGATTTTAATGCCTTTTTCTTTAGCACTAGCGTTATCTACATGGTCTACCCCTGTAAAAGCAACATCGATAAATTTAGTTTTGTCTAATTTCTCAATCACTTCTTTAGGATACGGATTGTTGGCAATAATCACCACTTCAGAGTCTTTACTACGCTCATATAATTCATCTGGATCTGTTGTTTTTGTTTCATGATAGACAAACTCATGGCCTAAATCTTTTAATGGCTGTGCCAATTCTTCAATGTATTCCTTTGGTACACGTAATGGTTCTAATAAGCTAATTTTCATAATATCCTCCAATAATTCAATATTTATAGTTTAAATGATTTAAGGTAACGCTTGCAAGTATTATTAACAAAATAAAAAATAATCTTCTTAAATACAACTTGCCTGGCTCAATGTATAATAGATTATAGTATTAATATAGCATGAATATGAATGGAATGAGTAAGATATGCCTTTTGATTTTTAAAAAAAAGAGAAGCAGTTTTATAAACCAAAAACAATACCAGAAATTATTGATATACCTAAGATGAAGTTTATTGCGATTGATGGTATGGGTGACCCGAATGAATTAGACGGGGAATACCAGGCAGCAGTAAAACAAATATATAGCCTAGCCTACACGATTCGGATGAGTGAGCGTAATGGCTACACAATTGATGATTTCTTTGTATTTGTTGTTCCACCGCTTGAAGGATATTGGTGGCAAGACGGTGTACATGGTGTGGATTCATCAAGAAAAGAAGACTTCCAATGGGTTATGAAGCTGCGAATGCCAGAGTATGTCACACCTCAAGTCTTTGAGTGGGCTCAAAATGAAGTTCTAAACAAGAAGAAAATCAACACTGCAAACGTCTATCTTACAACGATAACTGAAGGTTTAACTGTCCAAATCCTCCATATTGGACCTTATGACGATGAAGTACATTCTGTGTCTAAGATGCATGACTATATCAACCAAGAAGGCTATCAACTAGATATTAGTGACATCAAGCATCATCATGAAATCTACTTATCGGATCCTCGAAAAGCTGATCCAGCCAAGCTTAAAACTATCTTAAGACACCCAATAAAAAAGAAATAACAAAAAAGTCTGAAGCGCACGCTGCGTCTCAGACTTTTTGCTTATAACCGGCGTAATACTGCATTTAATACATAATGTGAAAAATAATACACTGCTTTGGGTAATGGTAATTTTTCTAAATTATAATAAGTATTCCACGTCCGTTTCAATGCACCAATCCGGTCACTTGAAATCGAACCTTGAACTTGACGATAATAATTATGAACTTCTTGTAAGCCATAAGCTTTAACTTTTCGCTCACGCATTAACATTAACCACGTTGCTGTGTCTTGTCCTTTTCGAACAGGAGGCATACGGAAATCTCCAATTAATTCGCGGTCAATGACGACCGTCGAACAGGCAATGGCTGTATTTTTTAATAGCTCTGAATACGAGAAGGAAGCCGGTACATTGACGCGGTCTTTTAATACCTCACCTAATTCGTTGATTAATGCTAAGTCCGTATATGTAAAACCAACCTGTTTTTCTTGCATAAATACAAGTTGTTCTGTCAGTTTCGACTCCGACCAACAATCATCACTATCAACGAAAGCAATATATCTTCCTTTGGCATTCTCGATTCCAGTATTACGTGCCACGGCTGCCCCACTGTTTTCAGCTAAATTAACTAATTTAATTCGCTTATCTTCTTTAGCAAACCCTTCAATAATTTCAACCGAGTTGTCTTGGCTACAATCATTGACTAAGATCATTTCCCAATTGGTGTAACTTTGTTTAATAACACTCACAATGGTCTCGCTAATAAAGCGTTCTGCATTATACACGGGTGTGATAATGGATACTAAACCTTCTTCAAAAGTTGGCAAATTTTAGCCTCCTTAATTAATAAACGTGAACTAATTTCAATGGCACATTGTATAAAGTCGCCATTGTCATTTGGTCTTTTAACCAACGTTTCTCTGTATGATTCGCTTGGATGACAATCACAATTTGTTTCGGTACCTGTTCATCACTCTTAACTTCTTGCAACTTCGAAATAAATCGTTCTGACGAATCATTTGTGTCTTCAAAGTCCTCCGATAAGGCACTTTGAGAAACAATCCAACGTAAGTTAACCGCTGGTATACGAATCGCATCTTGAACATTATATACAGCACCTTCATGGCTACTATGAACAAGTATATGCTGATCATCTAAGTCCCATGCATACTCAAAGGCATAATTAATCTTGCTCTTACGCAATCTTTGTAAGAAGACAATTCCACTTGTTAAGATCAGTCCAACAACGAAGCCTAAGACACCATATACAATTAATGATCTCGCATTATTCGAACGATATACGCTCAATGTCTCAATCGTTGGTAAACTTAGATATTCTTCTGTATCCAATACTTCACCAATCACAGGTTCTAAAGTGATATCTGCAAATTGGTTATCCATAAATGGAATCTCACCTGAAGCTAATAAGTCACGGTAAGCATTCGCTATCGCTAAATTTTCTTCGGCTGTCTTCCCTGCTAACACTCGGAAGATAAAAACGCCGGAAGCATTATCTCTCACTGCAGAGATTGACCCACGAAACGTTGGTGTTTTAAATAACTCCAATGTTTTTTCACTATCAATTGTTTCTTGGAATTCAATTCCCGTTGTTTCTTCAACCGCTTCAACTACTTGAGGCGATGTAAAGTAATCATCAAATAAATGTGGATTCGAGAAGATTTGACCATCTTCAATCGTTACCACTGCTTTAAATGAACTCGGTTCTTGAGTATAAACATCCTCAAGGTAATCTGCAGCCTCTTGGCGGTCAGATAATAAAATATCAGTGATAAAATAACGTGCACCGACAGTAATCACAGATATAACTAAGGCGCCAATTAATATTCTTACAATATTATCTTTAAAAAATCGCCATAACTCATTTATTATTGTTGCTAAACTCATATTCATACCTCATTCTTTTTTGGTTTCGTGACGTTCTTCATTTCCATTAACTTCACAAAGCTAATCATTATTCCAAAGTAAACCCAATGCCATTCAATCAACATGTTATTCGCACTTGTGATACTCGCAAAGATATATACAACTAAGAACGATATAAAACTAATTGCAATTTGACGAATGACTTTTGATTCATGATGACGGAGTCGGTTTAAAGCTTGGATTAATAAGCCATAACTTACAACGTATAGGACAAATACTATGACACCATAACCGACTAGTATCTCAAGCCACCAGTTATGAATGTTTGTAAATTCATCAATAGGTAAAAATGGCAACATATCCATCCATATTTCAATATTCCCCGCTCCCACTCCAAAACCGAAAGTTTCTGCTAGGAATACTAAACCATTTCGCCATAGGTTAATTCGGCGTGAATCGCCTGTATTATAGAAATCGCCACCTAGATAAAACAAGTGCGAGACCATATCATTTAGCGATGGAACAAATATAATCAAGCCAACGATAAGGGCTAGACCGATACCTATCGCGCTTAAGATATACTTTCTTTTTATATCCCAATTAAATTGTAATAGTATAACCATAAAAAAGAAAAGTACGAAACTCAGTAAAATCATTCGTGAATCACTTCGATATATTAAATATGCTGTTAATAGTATTGGAATCACATATAAATATCGTCGAATCGAGTGACGATTGAGATTCAGCATAATTAAATTTACTGGCAAGTATGAGAGTAATAAAGTTGCGTAATCATTCTGATTTGTAAAGGTCGTTACCGGTATACGAGATGATGGCTGAGTAGCAAAGGTATTGTTCTTATCTAACGCTTCTAAATTAGCGAAAACATAGTGATTCGTAAGAATCTCATAAAAACCCCAAAGTGCTAAAAATGTCATCATAATCCAAACTGTCTTAATCAGAACTTTCCAAGTGACTAAATCATTCGTCCACAAGTACAAACCAACTACACTGCTTACACCTAATGTAAGCAAGAACATTGCTTGGAACCAATTCATCACATCAATCGTCCAAATGACTGACACTGCTCCCCAGGCCCACCAAAAAAGATAAATACCTGTAATGACGGTGGCTGTATTATTCGGGATGATTTTAATATTTGGATCTTGCTTGAGTATTTGATAACCAAAGATGGCTATCATACCAATCACCAGTAAACGATAAATCGTAATTTGTGCTACCGGTGTCGGAATCGCTAATATCTCCGTCCCTAAAAAGACCGAAGCAACGATCAGTATTAAATATTTTCGCAAATTGTTCACCTTCTAACTTTTAAGTAAAATCCCATTCTCCAGGATGATTCTTAATTTCTAGTGCTGTTTTAATGGTTGGTATTTGGACAACTAATGCCAATAGACCTAAACCAATTGTAATGAAAATGCTGTAATCCAATGGATATAAATTAATTAAACCAGCAACAATCATAATTAACATTGTAATAATTTGTTTCTTTTGTCCAAAGTAAAAACCAGTCCGACTTGAAAAATACGTTCTTGCAAGATAGAAAACAACATAGGCTGCGGTTGAAGCTAATGCGGCCCCTCTGAAACCAATAAATGGAGTCAGGGATAAGTTAATAATGACACTTACTACTAAGGACATAATACTTACAAAGATATTATAATGTGTTTTTCTTGAAAATACGATTCCCAATGTCGTTGTTTCAGACAAAGTATACATAATATGAGGAAATGCTAAGAGCCCCATAATGTATTGAACATCTACATATTCACCATCTGGACTTAAGATTAATGAGATTGGATATCTTAAGACTAAGATAACGAAGAATAAGCCAGATAATAAGAATAAGATAATATCACTAATAAATTTATAGTGTTTCATCGATTTATTCTCTTCGTACCAACGATAGGCTGTCGGAATCCAAAAACTCGCAAAGGCCGTCTTTAAAATTCCGATAATGCTTCCGATTTTACTCCCTGCTTTATAAATTCCGATATCCGTTAAACTTGAAAACTCAGTCAAGACGATAATATCAATGGAGTTAAGTGCAGCAGCTAAAGAGCTCGCAATCATAATCGGTGTTCCAAAGAGGAACATTTTCTTAATTAATTTTGGATCAATTTGAAAAGCGCGAAAATCCAATAAATTTCTGTAACGTGCAAATAAGACTAAGTCGGCTAAGATTTGACCAAAAATCAAACCATAAACAACGGCTCTAAAGTCTCTCACTCCAGCGAAAATCATTCCCATAGATACAATAAAGTTTCCAACTTTAAGTAGTAAACTATAGGACGAAAACTCGACGGCTTTTTCTTGCATTCGTATACTTAAAAGTAAAAATCTCTCTACAATCGTTGCTAACACCCAAACTCCAGCGTACCAAACGATGTAGTAGTAATCCCCTGATTGGAACAGCCATTCAGAAAATGGAACTGAAAAAACTGCTGACACTGCAACAAGAAACACACCTAACATTAAAGGTAGAAGCATCGCTTGTTGCATCAAGTTTCTTTTATTATCCATATGGTTATATTCGCGAGTAAACGCTTGATCCATCCCAATATATATAAAATTGGGAATTTGTAAAATTAAGGTTTCGAATGTTCCCGCTCGACCATACTCCTCAATTGGGAGTGCGTTTGTAAATATGGGGAACAAAATCAAGGAAATAGCTGCACCTAAGATTGGTCCTAAGCTAAAGCCCGCTAACCTTTTCATAAATTGTTTCATTATTTATATCACCTTTAATAATTAGTGTATTGGGCTATTGACGTTGCATATAGCTTAGCCGCTTGAATATTCGTGTAATTATTTCTCTCAAGCGCCATTAAACGCTCACTTGAATCTACTTTTCTTTCTCGAGACGCTTTAAGTACTTCTTTCAACCAATCACTTGGCGCAGCACTTAGGTTAACTCGATGCAATAAATTAAGCCCCAGTTCCACTTCCATCGGAATTGTATGCGATAAGACAACGGGCACTCCCGCCGCTTGACTTTCAATAGCCGTCGTACCTAATCCTTCGTTAATTGATGGGAATAAAAGTACATCCATGACCGGAAATAATTCTGCAATCGGTGAGATACGTCCAACTAATTGAACATAATCTTCTAATTGATTCATTTTAATTCGTTCTTTTAACTCTGCTTCAAGTTCTCCACTACCTGCGATAATGAACTTCATATTTAATTTCTTTAGTTTTGCTATTTCAGCTACTTGTAAAGTTAGGACATGATTTTTAATTGGTGCAAGTCGTCCTACTTGTCCAACGACTATGGTATCCTTTGATATTCCATAGTGTTCCCGTCCCTTTTCACGAAAGTTATTTTCTTCTTCCGATTCAAATATAAAATCATCAGGCTCAATACTATTCGGTATGATAATCATGTCTTTTCGGTCGATTTTGTAACCGAAAAGCGCTTGAACAGCATCGCGACTGCATCCAACAAATTTAGCAGAGACAGTTTGGTTAATCATCTGGTTAAGATAATGTAAAAAACGTTGTGCGACACTTAATTGATTGTCATCGACATAATGATGGGCATGAATAATAAATTCAGCCTCACTTTGGAAGTTACTAATCGTTTTGTAAGCTAAAGCACGGTAGCCAGCTATATGACAATGGATAACATCATAATGATATAACTTAATGACACGTGAGAATGATTTGTAAAACTGTCTCCATCCTTCTTTTTTCGGATTCTTAATTTGATACACATCGCCACCTGTACGACGAATGGCCTCAACAAATTCTGGTGGACATGGTCCGTAAGTTACTACATCAAATACAATTCCAAATCGATGAATCTCTGTTGCTAAATTACGGATAAATGTTGATATTCCACCACCATGACTACTCATAATATGAAGAATACGTTTATTCACTTTTTGGCTCATCTTAACGATCCCCATCCTTACATCATTCTATAAAATTCTGAGCACTTTGACTTATCTATTATTAAAGTCGACTCTTTAACGCGATGAAACACCCACAATGATAAGATTTAATCCATCGTGAGTGTTGTCGTCAGCGTTTTTTTATTCGGGTATTAGCAATTAACTAATACTCGAATCATTTGTTCTTGAACTTTGTCCTTCATTTGCTTGGGTAGAATTAGAAGCTTCTTCAGAATAACTGCCTTCTTGTTCATTTTCACCGTCATCATAATCTGGTGTACTAGTTTCAGGTAATTCTGGTTCTGCAGGCACTTCCGGCTCTTGTGATTCTACCGGTGGTTGAGTTGTACTTTCCTCCGGCGGGTAATTCGGTTGAGTCGGTTGTGTGGGTTGACTATATTCTGGTTCTTCCCAATATTCATTGTTGTTTGGTGTTGAGTTATTATTCTCCACAGGAGCGGGTTGAGCAATTGTTTCCCTTGCCGTTTCTAAAGATGTTTGTCTTTCGTTCAGTTCTTGTAAATCTTCTTCCGAAAGCCCTGTTGGATATTGATTAATAATAACCGCTAAAGATTTAGCCCGCTCTTCACTTTCTTGGATACCTAGTGGATCCTCTAAATCACTTGCTGTAATTGAAGGCATGTTGCTCACATAACGAAATTCATTCGCAACTTTTACTCGAGCATTTAAAGGTATGTGATAGTAGGCAATTTCATCAATTTGAATTTCTTCTAACGTTTCAAATTGTACTGAAGAAATATTATTTAATGCTGGCAGATACTGTTGGTAGATTGATAATACTTCATTCAAATCAACATTGGTCGTTACATATCGACTAGCTACATTAATTAGCCTTGGATATTGGACGACTGCATCTAAACTTAACGCTTTATCAATGATGGCTTTAATAACAATCTTTTGTCTGTTCTGACGTCCAAGCTCACCTTGGGGATCGTCATAACGCATACGAGCAAAGTTCATCGCCTTCACACCATCTACTTCTCTTCGCTCTCCTTCATGGAACTCAGTTCCACGATATTCAAAAGATAATGGACTCACAATTTCTATCCCACCGATGGCATCAATCATTTCTGATAAGCCGTCCATGTTCACTACTAAATAGTAATCTATGGGTACTTGTAAGAAATCTTGTACTGTATCAATTGTTAAATCAATCCCACCATATGCATACGCGTGATTAATCTTATCGGGTTCATCTTGACCATCAATATTTGTAATCGTATCTCGCGGAATACTGACCATCTTCGTTGTACCGGTTTCTGGGTTTAAATTAATAAGCATTAAAGTATCAGATCGACTCACATAACCGTCGTCCTCTTGTCTTTCTGCGCCCCCATCAGTCCCTACTACTAAGACATTAATTGGATCTCCTTCAGTAATCTGCACATTTGTGTCACGAATGTTTTGTACATTTACGTCTTGATTCGTATTATTAATTGCGTTTAGAACGTTACCATATAGGTAACCTCCAATAGCTGCAGCAACTAATATAATTATAATGATTAAATTTCGTATTGTTTTCCAAATACTAAATTTACCATTTGTTGTAAAAAATCGTTTCAAATTACTCTCAGTCCTTATTAGCAAACTCGTCTATAGCAGAAGCCATTCTTGAGACAACTTCTTTAATTTCATTCAAGTCTGCAAAGTATATATATCGATGTTCCATTTGAGTTCTTTCTAATTGAACTAACTCATTGAGGTCGACATTCGTTAAATTATAATCATCATTGCGATAAATTTCAACTAATTTTGTAAAAGGCACCTCAGTTTGGATAACATATTCAGCATTTTCAAAATTTTCTGGAAGTTGTAATATATTCTCAAACTTAAAGAAATGTGTATAAAGGCTGTTTAATATCGCATGATGAAGATCCGATTGCTCTAAAGTAGGTAATTCGTTCCCTTCATCAATTAAATTCATGATTTCTATACCACTAAATTGAACTGCTTGATTACTATTAATTGATAAATCTTCAATATCTACTGGGACATTCACCGTAATAGGTTCGATTGGATCTACGATATCACGAATGTTTTGCAGTCGCATTGCAGAAATATAATTCAATTCAACTTCAAATAAACTTTCTATCGTCTCTTTAATACTTGTGAGGCCACCGTCAGCATAAGTTAGAAGATTCACCTCTTCATTGCCGTTACTTCTTACGATTAAATTCATCGGAATATTCACCGCTTGAATTGAATTTTGTTCTGGATCAACATAGTAAAGTGTTGACCATAAGGCTTCCTCAACTTGAGCACCATCATAATAAACATTGTCCAAAGCTACGAACAACACTGTATATGGCGCCTCGTCTGCTATGTCCTGTTGCTCAGCAAGATGAGGAACAATTTCTTCTTCATATACTGTTGATTGATAAGTTTCTTCTATCGTCGAATACTGATAGAAGATATAAAATCCAGCAATGATAACTAAAATCATCAAGATAAAAAGAATAATGAACCATTTTGTCTTGGACTTTTGTTTAACCCGTCCTTCATAGGTAGGATAACTGTCTCTTGTTAATTTTTGTTTCCTTACCACTTTATCGCCTCATTACTAGTCTACATAACCATTAGGGTTGTTTTGTTGCCAACGCCAACTATCTTGACACATTTCTTCAAGGGTCTTCTCAGCTTTCCAACCGATTTCTCTGTGGGCTAAGTTAGGATTCGCATAAACTTCAGCCACATCACCTGGACGTCTTGCGATAACCTTATAATTAATTGGCTTATTCGTTGCTTTCTCAAAAGCATTTACTAAGTCTAGAACACTATAACCTTCGCCTGTTCCAAGATTATAGATATTCGTTCCTGTATAATCGAGTAACTCTTCTAACGCTTTCACGTGTCCTTTAGCGAGGTCAACGACATGAATATAATCTCTCACGCCAGTGCCATCTGGTGTATCATAATCGTCACCAAAGACACTTAATTCTTCTAACTTACCTACAGCTACTTGCGTAATATAAGGCATTAAGTTATTTGGTACGCCTTTAGGATCTTCACCAATTAAACCACTTTCATGTGATCCAATTGGATTGAAGTATCTTAATAACGTTACGCCCCACTCTTGGTCCGCATAGGCCACGTCTTTTAATAAGTTTTCATTCACAATTTTTGTGTATCCATAAGGATTCGTTGCTGTATAAGTTGGCATTGTCTCATCTAAAGGAGACACATTCTCTGTACCATAAACCGTAGCCGATGAACTGTAGACAATTTTTTTAACATTGTGCTTAGTCATTACTTCTAAAAGCGACACGGTTCCTTCAATATTATTGTGATAATACATTAAAGGTTTCTCAACAGACTCACCAACCGCTTTATATGCAGCAAAGTGAAGCACTGCTTCGACATTATGTTTTTCAAATATATCGTTTAATCCATCTTTATCAAGAATATCAACGTCATAAGCGACGACATCTTTACCAGTAATTTCTTTAATTCGTTCTATGGCGATCGGACTACTATTACTATAATTGTCAGCGATAATTACTTCATATCCATTATTTAATAATTCTACAACAGTGTGGCTTCCAATATATCCTGCCCCACCTGGTACTAAAATAGCCAATATTCACACCTCACATAATTATTTGTTCATTGGCATATTATAGCATAACTTCTGTCTCTTTTAATTGTCTTAATACATTTATAACAAAGTTCATATAATTGGTTCATTCCGTAGGTGTTTTACTGTTCTTAAGAATAACAACTGTTAGAATAAACATATCTTTGATATAATAATTTAGAATTACATTATAAGGAGGCAATGCATGGCCGAAGCGTTGATAATTTATACAAGTTTAACTGGTAATACGGAAGCATGTGCTGAAATTGTGTCTGCCCAGCTCGAAGAGGATGGCATCGATGTAACAATGGAAGATGTAATGCTTTCAGAGCCAGAGGATTTCCTAGACTATGATATCGTCTTAGTGGGAAGTTACACATACGGTGTTGACGGTGTTCTACCCGATGAGATGGAAGAATTCCATGAAGAATTGGCGGAATTGGACCTGTCTGGGAAAGTGTATGGTGTGTTTGGTTCAGGTGACGATTTCTACCCTGTCTTCTGCAGTGCCGTAGATGACTTTGAAGAACAATTTGAAAAAGCGGGTGCCGTTAAAGGCGGGACAGGCGTAAAGGTTAATCTTTACCCTGAAGAAGAAGATGAAGAACTTCTTAAGAAA
The DNA here is from genome assembly GCF_045528575.1 of Ruoffia sp. FAM 24228. NCBI lineage: Bacteria > Bacillati > Bacillota > Bacilli > Lactobacillales > Aerococcaceae > Ruoffia > Ruoffia sp. FAM 24228. Next base: position 9,094 of record NZ_JBGQQZ010000027.1, on the reverse strand, counting down.
CTTGCTGATGACATTGTCGCCAAATATGAAAACTAATGAGGGAAAGAAGGAATTTATTGTGTTAGAAAATTTTGATACATTATTAAACAAATATGCAGATTTAATCGTGAATAAAGGGATTGCTGTTGGTGAGGACGATTACGTACTTATCAATGCTGATATTGAGCAAGCACCTTTAGTTCGCCTTGTTGTTAAAAATGCATACCAATCTGGTGCGAAAAAAGTGATCGTAAACTGGTCAGATGACATCATCACTCGCGTTAACTATGAAGGACAAGACGTTGAAACATTAACGGATATTCCTCAATACAAAGTTGATAAAGCACATGATCTATTAGATAAACGCGCGAAACGCATTGCACTTCGCTCATCAAATCCAAACGCTTTAAAAGGTGTTGACCCTAAAAAAATTAGCGAAAGCCAATTAGCATCTTCTCAAGCATTAGAAAAAGTACGTAACGCCACTCAAGCAAACGTAGTGAGCTGGTTAGTATGTGCCGGAGCGGGTGAAGAATGGGCAAAATTAGTTTTCCCAGAATTAGAGACAACTGAAGAACAAGTGGATGCATTATGGGACCAAATCTTCAAAACAACTCGTGTTTATGAAGAAAACCCTGTTGAAGCATGGGATGCTCATGAATCAACATTAAACGAAAAAGCAGACTTCTTAAATGCTGAACAATTTGATCAATTACACTACACTGGTCCTGGAACTGACTTTACACTTGGTTTACCAAAAAATCACGTATGGGAAAGTGCTGGAAGTGTGAACGAAAACGGCGAAGTATTCATTGCTAATATGCCAACAGAAGAAGTATTTACAGCACCTGATTTCCGTCGTGCAGAAGGAACAATTACATCATCTAAACCATTAAGTTATGGTGGAACAGTGATCGATGGTATGACTTTCAACTTTAAAGATGGCGAAGTTGTTGAAGTATCTGCAGAACAAGGTGAAGAAACACTTAAAGCTTTAATCAATGATAACAAAGGTTCAAAATCATTAGGTGAAGTTGCTTTAGTACCACACAAATCACCAATTTCTCAATCAGCAATTATCTTCTACAATACTTTATTCGACGAAAACGCATCAAACCACTTAGCTTTAGGACAAGCCTATGCAACATCTGTTCAAGGCGGAGCTAAAATGGATCGTGACCAACTAGAAGACGCTGGTTTAAACCGTTCAAACGTCCATGTTGACTTCATGGTTGGTAACGGAGAAATGAACATTGATGGTATCAAAGAAGACGGTACAGTTGTTCCAATCTTTAGAAATGGGGAATGGGCTTTTTAAGCTCAAAAAACTAGGAGGTATGTTGTATGTCAGATGAGAATAAAACTGGAAACGCGTTAGAGCAGGAGCTAGTAAAACGATTAGAACAATTTGACCGACGATTTGATCGTAATGGTTGGTTTTTCTTAGTTATCGTCATTGTCATTTTCTTTATTACTTTATATTTATTTATGCAAATATTTAGGGTTCCCGAAGTTGATACATATACCTCTTCGAATGAAATACTCGGACAAATCGAAAGTCTTGAAGAACGAATCGAATCTTATGAGATTCGAATTGAAGAATTAGAGGCTGAATAATTTTAGAAGGATTTTTTCATGAAAATATTACATATAAATTCATACTTCTCAACTTCCGGCCTATTTAACCAATTATATAGTCGCCAAGTTGAGTCGGATATTGATATTGATGTTTATGTACCGATCCCGCATCAATATCCAGAAGACAGGTTATCAACGAGTGGAGAATATACTACGGTCAGTCGAAATCATCATCAACTGACTCGTTGGGTATTCCCGATTAAACATCATTTAATATTAACGGATTTACTCACTCGTTATGACTTTGAGTCTTATCAATTAATTCACGCGCATTCATTATTCTCAAACGGTTGGCTCGCACTGCAACTTCATAAGAAATATAATATTCCATATGTCGTTGCTGTTCGTAATGCCGATATGCGCACATTCTTTCAAAGAATGCCTTGGATGAGAAAAACTGGGATTAACATCTTAAAGCATGCTTCAAAAATTGTATTTATTTCAAAAAATACTTACAACGAAATTTTTGAAACATACATCCCTGATTCTCTACAAGCTACTCTAAAAGAAAAAGCCCATATTATTCCAAATGGTGTCAGTGATTATTGGCATGATAATCGTTATAAAGATAAAAAGTCTAACTTGCATCAACCTTTAAGAATCGTCACAACCGGTAAGATTATGGCATTGAAGCGTTTCGTAGAATTAGCTGGATTAGTTCAAAGTTATTCTCCAGAACACTCGCCTGCTGAACTTCATATTATCGGTCCAAGTTGGGACGATTCCATTCTAAAAGAGTTACAACAAATGCCGGTCGTTACTTATCATGGTAAACAAGATATGGAAAGTATGAAAGAGTTATATCGCTCGATGGATATTTTTGCAATGCTCTCCTACCCTGAAACATTTGGTCTTGTTTATGTAGAAGCAATGAGCCAAGGCTTGCCAGTCATTTATACAAAAGGTGAAGGCTTTGATAATTTCTTCCCCAACAAAGAAATTGGGATGAGTGTGGATCATAAAAGTCAAACTGAGTTCAATCAAGCGGTTGATTACATTCGTCAAAATTATGCACAAATGTCTCAACAAGCGATGGAACAAATGCAAAGATTTAAATGGGATAAGATTAATCAAGAATATTTAAACTTATATCAATTAATTACAAAGGAGTCTATCAATGAGTAAAGTAAAAAAAGCAGTGATACCTGCTGCTGGTTTAGGAACTCGATTCTTACCTGCAACGAAGGCAATGGCAAAAGAAATGTTACCTATTGTAGATAAACCAACGATTCAATTTATTGTTGAAGAAGCTGTTGCTTCAGGTATTGAAGACATTTTAATTGTAACTGGTAAAAGTAAACGTCCGATTGAAGATCATTTCGACTCAAATATCGAACTAGAAGAACATCTTAGAGAAAATGGCTTAGAAGATTTGTTAGACATTGTTAACGATACAACCAATGTTAACTTATTCTTTGTCCGCCAAGCTTATCCTAAAGGTCTGGGCCACGCAGTTCTTCAAGCAAAAGCTTTCATTGGTGATGAACCATTCATTGTTATGCTAGGTGATGACGTGATGCAAAGTGAGGTTCCATTAACGAAGCAACTGATTAATGTTTATGACGAAACACATGCGTCTAACATTGCGGTTATGGAAGTACCTTATGAAGATACAAACAAATACGGTGTCATCGCACCAGAACGTGAATATGCTGAAGGGATCTATAATGTGGAGCGTTTTGTTGAAAAACCAAATCCAGAAGATGCACCAAGTAATTTGGCTATTATTGGACGCTACTTATTAACTCCAGAAATATTTGAAATTTTAGAAAACCAAGCACCTGGTGCTGGTAACGAAATTCAATTAACTGATGCGATCGATACATTAAACAAATCGCAACGCGTCTTTGCTAAACGCTTTGATGGTAAAAGATATGATGTAGGAAGTAAATTTGGCTTCCTTGAAATGAGTGTCGAAATTGGTCTGGATCATCCAGAAATTAAAGATGAATTAAAACAACATATCATTGCCTTAGGTAAAGAACTTAAAGCATAAAAAATTGAGGGAATCCGAATGGACTCCCTCAATTTTTCTATTCACCTTTTTGCTTTGTCATTAAAACTGGGCCTTCTTTAGTGATTGCAATTGAATGTTCAAATTGTGCACAATATCCACCGTCACGCGTACGAGCAGTCCAACCATTATCATCCATTTTCATCTTCCAAGTTCCCGTTGTAATCATTGGTTCGATTGTAATGGTCATACCCTCTTTTAAGCGTAGACCTTTCCCAGCTAAACCGTAGTGAGGAATTGCTGGCTCTTCGTGAATTGTTGGGCCAATACCATGTCCAATAAAGTCACGAACAACACCGAAACCTTCGCCTTCTGCATAAGTTTGAATTGCATGACCGATATCTCCAATACGGTTCCCTACAACAGCTTGTTCGACACCTAACATTAATGCTTTATAAGTGACATCAACTAGACGTTGGTGCTCTGGAGTTAATTCTCCAACAGCGTATGTCCAACAGCTATCAGAAATTGCACCATTTAAGTCAACACAAAAGTCAACATTCGCAATGTCACCGGCTTTAAGTACATACCCTGATGGGAAACCGTGACAGATTTCGTCATTCACACTAATACATGTTGCGTATTTATACCCTTCGTAACCAATTTGAGCTGCGACTGCCCCAGCGCCTTCAATACGTTTTTGAACGAATTTATCAATCTGATTCGTCGTAACCCCTGGTTTGATAAAGTCGCGTAATTCTTCATGAATACTTGCTAATATCTCTCCAGATTCTGTCATTTGTTCTATTTCTCTTTGTGATTTTAAAGTAATCATTCTTATTCCCTTTCTTTTATTCCCATTCTATATTTATGACACTTGCTATCTTATTATTGCTCTCATTAAAAATAACTTGTTGAGTTTGTTTACTCTCTTCCAAATCAGCTTGATTACAGATAGCCACAGTGTCTTGTGGGAGTATTTCTTTCTCGTATTTAACTTGGATGCGTTTCATCTTGTAGTTTCTGCTAATATTAGACGGAATAGTACGGTACGCCCACCTCAGATAGACCAGATTATTCACATGCAAGTTCTCATCGATATCACTTTCATCAATACCAACTCGAATATCTTCTTCGTTTGCCACATTCGTGAATGCTTTAATCTTCGAAAATTCAATTGTATAAGATGAGTCAATAATATCTTCCGTTTCTAAAGGAGCTGGATTAATTCTAACTATTCGACGCTTCTCCATATCAATGGCTGCGAACTTAGCGAATACTTCATATAACAATTGTCCATCACTCACAACGCTATAACGTCGAGTACAGAAGAAACGGTTAACTTCAATGAGTCGTGTATCAATCTCAAGTGTAGCATTAAGTTCTGCTTCTTTAAGAATTCGAATCTCATATTGAGTGATGACCCATGTATGATTTTCTTGAATGAATTTAACATTCAATTGATTCTGTAAATAATTATCATGTAAGCCACTTACTTCCATGGCTTTCTCTAATATCTTTGTCAAATCGATTTGAGTCGTTCCAGGGATTATCAAATCATCTGTTACAACCAATTCTTTGCTGACTACTTTTAACTTTGAATCTTCCATCGATCCTGTAACCCCCTAATATTGCTATAAAAACAATTATACCAAAAAAATTCATAACTAACAGAAAAGAAGCATAATAAAAAAGGATTATTGAATATTTAAGAGTTGCTCGTTTTAATCGTCCTATATTTGCTTATTTATGACACTAAAAAAACTAGTCGGATAGAATCCGACTAGCTTTAATCATTTAAATAAATATTAACGCATTTGGCGTAGGATAAATGAAACAATTGCAATAAGAACGACCGCACCTAGTAGTGCAGGAATAATGAACAATCCACCAATTTCAGGACCAAAGCCTGATAAAAATTGATTCCCGATCCATGAACCGACGAAACCAGCAATAATATTACCAATTACACCGCCTGGGATATCGCGTCCCATAATCATTCCAGCTATCCATCCGATGATACCACCGACGATTAGTGACCATAACCAACCCATATTATTCATCTCCTTTTTTTAATTATACAAAACATTTTCATTTTGTAACTTTATTATATCAACTTGTGGCTATTATTGCGAATATAAAGGCTTGAGAACAGGCTTTCATTTTGAAAAAATTATAAATAAGTCTTTAAAACGTTGATGTAACAATGTTTTTTGTTAACATTCAGTTCACAATATATATCCTCAATTTTTATCCCTTACTTGCCCTGTTTTTCATTTTATATAATGATTATCATCTTTCTGTTATAATATGTAAAGTATTATGTCAGTTGGAGGGATAACATGGGAAAAATATACCCAAGTAAATTACAATTTAATGATGAAATCCGCGTGTTGAGCCCTAGCTCTTCAATTAAACGCGTGAATTCTGAAGCTGATAACGAGAAGCTCGTCAAATACTTCGCAGATCTCGGTTACACGATTAGCTACAGTCGGCATATCGATGAGATGGATGAAATGAATTCAGCTTCCATTAAAAGTCGCGTCGAAGATTTACACGATGCATTTCGTGATCCTCAAGTTAAAATGATTTTAACTTCGATTGGTGGGTTTAATTCGAATGAATTACTACCGTATCTGGACTATGAGTTAATTAGAAGTAACCCAAAAATACTTTGTGGTTATTCTGATACTTCCGCTTTGCAAAATGCTATTTTTGCTAAAACAGGTTTAGTAACTTATAGTGGTCCAGCCTATTCCTCTTTTAAGATGAAGGAACTTCAGGATTATCAGACTAATGCTTGGCAAGCGGCGATAACTAAACATTCTTATAACTTAAATCCAAGCGACTTCTATACGAGTGATGAATGGTTTATTCCAGAAAAACCTCGGGATCTAAAAGAAAATGAATGGACAGAATACTCAAGTGGTAAGGCTAGCGGAACTGCTATTGTTGGTAATTTAAATACTTTTAATTTACTTCAAGGGACTCAATATATGCCTCAAGTCGATGATGCGATCTTATTTATCGAAAGTGCGGAAGAAAACGATGCCTTTGACTTTGCCAGAAATCTGGCTTCATTATTACAAGTTTATCCTGAACCTGCTGCCGTTATTATTGGTCGCTTTCCTAAAGAATCAGACATGAGTGAAGATACACTTCACTACATATTGAATAAGCATTCGATTTTACAAAGCATTCCGGTCATCTACAATGTGAACTTCGGTCATACTCAACCAATCTTTACATTCCCTATTGGTGGAACAGTTGCTATCAACACAGCTGCTCTTTCACTTTCAGTTGTTCAAGGTTAATTTTCAATCAAAACTAAAACCAGCGATGCCCATATTGGAATCGCTGGTTCTTTATTTATCTCATTGTTACAAATTCTTCTGCACCTGTTGGGTGAATAGCAATAATTGAGTCAAATTGAGCTTTTGTAGCCTTCATCTTCATCGCTACACCAAAGCCTTGAATCATCTCATCAACGCCTTCTCCGATACCATGCAAGCCAATAACGACTTCTTCTGGCCCATAACATACGAGTTTAAATTTATTTTGTTCACGATGCCAAGCTGCAGAAGCATACATTGAATAGAAAGTATTTGTATACACTTTAATATTCTCTTCACCAAACTCTTTAATCGCGTCTTTCTCTGAATATCCAATTGTACCAATCGCTGGATGGCTAAAGATAACAGTTGGAATATTTGTATAATCAATTGCTGAAGTTGCCCCATTATTAAATAAATATTCCGATAACGTACGCCCTGCTCTAATCGCAACTGGAGTTAAATCAACACGATCAATCACATCACCAATCGCGTAAACGCCAGCTTCTTCAGTTTCATGACCATCATTGACATTGATTTGTCCTTTTTCATCAACCGTGATGGCAGTATTTTCTAAACCTAAATTTTCAGTATTAGCGACACGTCCAACGGCTGCAACAACACGGTCAACAACTAGTTTCACTTCGCCGTCTACTAAACATTCGATTTTATCACCATTTTTACGGTATTCAGTAAAGGTGGTATTAGGCATATGTGTCGGTCCATCTTCATTGATTGCGCCAAGTAGCAAATCACTTAACATGTCATCAAAAGAACGTAATGGTTTTTCATATCTTGTGACTAATGTCGTATCAACCCCTAAGTTACTCATTACTTGTGATAATTCAACGGCAATGTAACCTGCACCAACGACAGCTACTTTCTCAGGTAAAGTCGTCCAGTTGAAGAAATCATCTGAGTTATCAACTAATTCTCCACCCGGTACTTCTACCTTACTTGGGCGTCCACCTGTCGCGATTAAGATGTTTTTAGCTGTTAATGTTTCGCCGTTTACTTCAACGGTGTGTCCATCAACGAATGATGCGTGACCTCTATATAAAGTTATGCCATTTTTTTCAATGTTATTCTCATAACCTGATCTTGAACGACTGACGTAACCATCACGTGCTTCACGAAATTCAACAAAGTTAAAGCTTGTGTTTTCAGCATGGAAACCATATCCAGGTCCGTATTTATGAATACTATCCGCAACTCTTGAGGCATACCAACTAACTTTCTTAGGGACACACCCACGGTTTACACACGTTCCCCCTAAATCAACGGCCTCAATTACCGCTACTTTTGCTCCATGCTCTGCCGCACGGTTTGCAGAAGAAATTCCGCCACTTCCTCCACCAATAACTATATAATCAAATTCTACCATATTTATATTCAGTCCTTTCTTTCTAACCATACTGCAGCCATTGTTTGACTGGCAGGAATCACTGCATTTATCTTACCATGATTATCATATGCTTTATAAAATAATTGCCCTGCGTTGTTATAACCAAATGCATAGACTAACAGCCAATGATTTCCATACTTACTTCCAAACGCTTTAGTTGTTCCAACAATAACTGGGTAGGGCTTTGCTTGAGATAACTCTTTCGTAACGATTGGATTACTAATAAGATGCCACCTTGGTTTATAATCGACGTCCTCGAACAGAGCTTTTAATCCACCGATTAAATCCCAAGGGTAAGTCCCTTTATACCAAAATCGACCATCAATGCGTGGTTTTAATCCAATAATTAAGTCATCCATAGATAATTCTTTTTCATAATCTTTCTGAATAACGTAATGTGCCAAAGCTGCAGCAGTATATGTACCACAATAGCCAGGAAATTCGCGATTAACATATTTACGATAAACCTTCATAGCGCGTGGGTTTATCCCTGTCCATTCAGTTGGCCAATCTTTTCTAGTATACTTTTGTTTTTTCACAATTCTTACCCTACTTCCCTATATTAGTCTACTATATCTATGAAAAATGTACTAATTAATTGCTTAAACGCATCATAATAAATAAAAAAGAATACTAACCGCTGATTGGCAGTTAATATTTTTGATTTGTCAAATTAAGCTAGACAAAACTGCTTCATCTAAGTAACTCAAAAATACTTCCAACGGTGTTCGGTAGTGTAAGGATTTCCGTGGAATCGTGTTCCGTTTGTGTGCAATCGATGACACA
>NZ_JBGQQZ010000026.1:0-31063 GCF_045528575.1 Ruoffia sp. FAM 24228 | reverse complement strand
CTTAGTTCCACTAAGCGAATTGGTAGAGTCTGCTTACGCAAGGTATTGAACCGCCGTGTACGGAACCGTACGCACGGTGGTGTGAGAGGTCGACTAGTCAAATAATGGCTAGTCTCCTACTCGATTTTTTGAATTGTCAATATAAGCTAGACAAATGCGAGTCATTAATGTAACTTGAAAATACTTCCAAAGGCGTTTGATAATTTAATGATTTTCTAGGTATTTGATTTCTCTTGTCAGCTACTGCAGACACAAATAACTGCTCGACTTTATTGAAGTCCATTTCCTTTGGCAAGCCATCGTTTCTAAATAGACCATTTGAATGTTCATTTAAACCACGCTGTGATGGTGTTCCTGGATCTGCGAAGTAGATCGAGACGTCATGTTTGTTGGACAACACCTTCCAGTTACTAAATTCTTTTCCGTTATCAAAGGTAAAAGATTTAAACAAGTTTCTAGGGCTGGATTGAAACCACTCTGTTAACGTTGTTTCAATGTCACTTGCTTTTCTGCCTTTAGGCTTTAAGGTGATGATGGCTTTAGATAGACGTTCCACCAGTGTGATGATGGCACTTTTATGATGAGCACCAACGATTGTATCACCTTCAATGTGACCAAACTCATCTTTAAATAGAGGGTAGTCTTTTTCTCTTTCAGAGATGTTTCGTTTGAACGCTTGTTTTCCTCGTCGTTCTTGGTCTCCGTTTGGCTTTCACTTGCCTTTCATAGGGAGTGTTGTGATATCAAAGGTGCCATCTTTAAATCGACGATATAAGGTTCTCATTGAACAACTGATTGGCTGTTCAAAACGTCCAATGTTGACGTCTGGCGTCCATCCTTGAGCAACTTTTTCTTTAATATACTTCTGTTGCTTTTTAGGCAAAATGATTTTATGTCTACCGCAACGCTTTTTATATACTTTATAGCGTTTGTAGTAATCAATTGCTGAGTTACCTTGTTTCAAGAAATTAATAACGTTATAAATGGGCTGACGTGAACGCCTTAAGCGTTCAGCAATCATCGCAACAGAAATATTTTGATGATAATAAGATTCTATCATTACTAATTCATCCGTGGTAAGATGGGAGTAGGTCATTTATGATCACTCCTATTCTTCGTGGTGGAAGTATAGTTTGAGTGTATCATAAATGACTTTTTTATCTGTCTAGCTTAATTTTACAATCTACGTTTTATAAAATTGAATTCACCATTTTTCTTGTATATAGGGGTGAATTTTATGAAGAAAAACAAAGATTAAGTGTATCTAGAAATAGCACACATTGGAAAAGTTGAATTGCCGTCAGATGTAGAAAATCGAATATATTATCTACTCCGAGGCTAATATAATGAAAAAATGGTCCTCGATTTGGTCAAAAAACATGAAATTAAGACCTGGGATATTCTTGGTGACTATTGGTTTGAAAACGGAAAGCGTCTGCAAACGGATTTTATTGTTATGGCAAAAGATACTTGGTATGTCCTTGTAGTGAAAAATGACGACGGAAACTTTCAATATATAGATTTCGACTGCGTATTAAATAGCAAATTATTAAAAGACAATATCGTAACCAAAATTCAAGAGCGCAATAATCGCTTAACTCATATGGCAAGTGAGATACCGCATTCGGTCAATGTTACGGGTGCGATGATTTTATAAAGGAGCACTCACAAGTTAGCCTAGATACAAAAGTAAATTACGAAGTTGTCTTGCGCCATCAATTTAGATTCTACATTAAAAATATTAAACGCAAATCTGATTTCCCACTAATGGCGAGTTATCTTAAAGCTTGTCATGAAGTGTTCAATAGATATAGAGTAGCTAATCCATTTCAACCAGAAAGCTTGCAAGTAGAAAGTTTTTCAGGCATTCCTAAAGGGATTACGTGTTGTCAATGTCATAGTTTTAATACGATTGCTAAACATCACAGTATTACTGTAGAAAATGTGGTGTGAGAGAAACGAAGACAAAAGTAATTCTATGAGCTGCCTATCACATAAGAATCCTATACTTTGACCATCCACAAATGCTGACACCAAGAAATATTTATGATTTTATGGTTGGAATGATGGGCATTACCTCAATCAAGAAAATCATGAATAAGCATTATGATAAAGTAGGAGGGATTAATAAGTATTCCTATAAAAGGCATATGTAAATTGTAATTTTAAAATGTGAAACGAGACTTTTATTCGAAAAGCGATACTATGAGAATTCAAAGTGACGCTTTTAGTTGAAAAGCGATACTATGAGAAATCAAAGTGACGCTTTCAACCCAATTTCCTACTAAAGCAAAAAAGCCCGTCCCAAATCGCGAAGATTCGGGACGGGTTTTCATTTAATTATACTTTTATATTTTAAATAAATCATTTAAGGCTTCAGCCATCGTTGGGTGAGTGAAAATTTGATCTCTGAGTTGAGTGTAATCCATATCAGCGATCATTGCCGTTGAAATAATGTTAATAACTTCATGTGATTCTTCACCAAATAGGGTAGCACCAAGAATCTTATTCGTTTTGCTATCAATAATCGCTTTATATAAACCAGTTTGGTTATCTAATATTTTCGCTTTAGGAATAGAACTTACATCCAGACTGGCAACCTTGTAATCAAGACCTTGCTCACGCGCAGCAGTTTCTGATAAGCCGACCTGTGATAAAGGCGGCTCGATAAATGTTGTTGCAGGTACGTTTTTTCGACGGTCTGTACTATACGACTTGTCACCATAAATGAAGTCACGAATGATGCGGTAGTCATCAAGTGAGATATAAGTCTGTTGAGGACCACCATTAACATCGCCGAGTGCAAAAATATGTGGAAGATTAGTTTGTAAAAACTCATTCACTTCAACTGCACCTTTTTCTGAAACGGTGATGCCAGCCTTACCTAAATTCAAGTCTTCGATATTCGGTTTACGACCCGTTGCAACCAATAGGTGAGTGGCTTGAATCTCATGTTGGTCACCATTTATATTATAATAAATAGACACCGAATCAGCATTTTCTTTTACAGATTGCGTATTCGCATTCGTCACAATATTAATACCTTGAGCTTCAATTGCAGCAATCACAGCATCACGAACATCTGCATCTTCATCTTTAAGAATCGTATCGTTGCGATCAATTAATGTTACATTACTTCCAAATTGACTATAAATAGAAGCCAACTCTAAACCAACGGGACCAGAACCAATAATAGCCAAATCTTTTGGTAAATCAGTTAATTCAATTAGCGATTCAGAAGTCAAAATACGGTCACTTAATTCTAAACCATCAATATTAGGAATAAATGGACGCGCACCCGTATTAATAAAAATACGCTCAGCTTGAATTTCTTCAACGCCATCTTCAGTATGAACTTCAACGGTATTCTCATTAATAAATGAAGCCGTCCCATCTAGAACTTCAGCATTTTCTAAATCGGCAACTTTATGGTAATTTCCATTATTTAGTTTGCTGATTAACTCATTTTTAGCGTTCACAGCCATTGAATAGCCTAATTCATCACGTTTGAAAGCTAAGAATTTTAATTTCTTCGTTGGAATACAAGCAACATTTATACAAGTCCCGCCGTACATTTTCTTAGATTTCTCAACTAGAATAACATCCTCACCACGACTTGCGAATTCTCCCGCGAGCGTTTTACCCGCCTTACCAAAACCTATAATTAAATTTTTAACTTGTTTCATAAAACCACCCCTAACTCATATTGTACTACCATTAACAAAATTCACTAAACAAATTGCTTGTAGATAAAATAAAAACCCCTATAAAATAGGGGCTAGAGAAAGACATTAATTTTTTAAACTTTGAATTGGAGCTGGAATACGCCCACCACGATCAACGAATACTTTCGGAGAAGTTTGGTTTAATGGCATGACTGTACCAGAACCGAAGAGTCCACCGAAATCAAGTGACTCGTCATCTGAGCGACCAATCGCAGGAATCACACGAACAGCGGTAGTTTTAGAGTTAATCATACCAATGGCTGCTTCATCAGCAATCAAGGCAGAAACAACTTCTGGTGGTGTTGTTCCTGGAATAACAATCATATCCAAACCTACAGAACAGACGGCCGTCATCGACATTAATGTTTCAATATTTAAAGTACCATTGGCAGCCGCGGCAATCATCCCCGCATCTTCAGTCACAGGAATGAAAGCACCAGATAGCCCACCAACGTGAGATGAAGCCATCACGCCACCTTTTTTAACCGCATCATTTAACATGGCAAGTGTGGCGATTGATCCATGTGCACCTACTTGGTCTAAACCGATTTCTTCTAAGATATGCGCCACAGAATCGCCTACTGCTGGTGTTGGAGCTAAAGATAAATCAACAATTCCAAATGGAACACCTAGCATTTCAGAGGCTTGTGTCCCAACTAATTGGCCCATACGAGTGATCTTGAATGCTGTTTGCTTAATGGTATCAGCGACAACTTCTAATGAAGCCGATTTATCTAATTTTGCTAAAGCAGTACGCACCACACCAGGACCAGAAACGCCGACATTAATAACAACATCTGGCTCTCCAGATCCATGAAAAGCACCGGCCATAAAAGGGTTATCCTCAACAGCATTACAGAAAACGACAATCTTAGAAGCACCCATACACTCATTATCTTGTGTTAGTTCAGCAGCTTCACGAACGATATTTCCCATCATCGCCACAGCATCCATATTGATACCCGCACGGGTTGAACCAATATTCACTGAAGAACACACATGATTTGTCTCAGCCATGGCTTGTGGAATAGATTGAATTAATTCCAAATCACCTTTACTAAAGCCTTTGTGGACTAAAGCAGAATAACCACCGATATAGTTTACACCAATATCTTGAGCGACTTTATCTAAAACTCGCGCGTATTTTAAAGGATCGCCACCTGAGGCAGCAAGCAGTTGAGAGATAGGAGTGACAGCAATCCGTTTGTTTACAATCGGAATACCAAATTTACCTTCAATCAACTCACCAGTTTTAACTAAGTCTTTGGCAGATTTATAAATTTTGTTATAAATCTTCTCACAGGAACGATCAATATCCCCATCCGCACAATCAACTAAGGATATACCCATCGTAATGGTACGAATATCTAAGTTATCTTCTTTAATCATAGAAACAGTTTCAATAACATTTTGCATTTCTAACATGGTTTAACTCCTTAAATTCGGTGCATAGAATTAAAAATATCCTCATGCATCACGTGTATTTCCATCTCAGGGATACTTTCCTTCGTGTTCTGTTGAAATTCTTCAAATTCAATTGAAAGCTTATCAATATTCACTAACATCACCATCGTAAAGTAATCTTGCATAATCGTTTGTTCAACATCCACGACGTTTACATTGTATTTAGCGCATTGTGTCGCAACTTCTGCTAGAATCCCTACTTTGTCTTTCCCAATTACAGTAATAACAGCTTGCATTGTGTTAACCACCTTTTGATTTGTTTTGTAAATTATAGCACACCCGAAGAATTTTCCCTACATAAAATGAAAAAATAATTAGAAACGCGAAAATAGTCACTTTCCTATACATTATTTTATAATTTATTATAATGTAAATAGACTCATAGAAAGGGTGGCTAAGTATGAAGAAAGTTTATTATTCTAATAAAGCACCAAAGCCGATGGACCCATATTCGCAAGCCGTTCGTGTAGGAGATATGTTATATGTATCAGGTCAAATAGGCATTGATCCAGAAACTAATAAATTAGTTAAAGGGAATGCTGAAGAAGAAATGAAGCAAGTTTTCAAAAATATTGCCCATATATTAGATAGTGCAGGTTTGAATTTAACAAGCGTTGTAAAAGTTGTGTTATATATGAATGACATCGGTGATTCATCGATATTTAACGAAATCTATGCCATGAATTTTCACAAGCCGTATCCAGCTAGAAGTTCTTTTGCCGTAAGTAGTTTACCAATGGGAGCAAAAGTAAAAATGGAGGTCATTGCTCATTACGAGTCATAAAATAAGCTTAGTATTTTAAGTTATTGTTTGTATTAAAAAACATTATAATTTAGTAGAGAACTTCTAATGCAATCTGTTATAATAAATGTATAATAGAATTATGACTTATATTGAAGAGGAGAGAATTAATTAATGTCTAAAACATTTGCAATTAATGCTGGGAGCTCAAGCTTAAAATTCCAGTTATACAATATGCCAGAAGAATCAGTTATTGCTAAAGGGTTAGTAGAAAGAATTGGTATCAACAATTCAGTATTTACAATCGAATATGGTGATGATCAAGAGTTTACTGTAACAGAAGATATCGCAACTCATGCTCAAGCGGTTGATATGTTATTTGATAAATTAGAAGAATTCCAAATTATCACCGATCTAACTGAAATTACAGGTGTAGGGCACCGTGTAGTAGCAGGTGGAGAAATCTTTAAAGAATCAACTTTAGTTACTCCAGAAGTAATTAAACAAGTTGAAGACTTAAGTGAATTCGCACCTTTACATAACCCAGCAGAAGCAGAAGTTATGCATGTGTTTGAAGAGCGTTTACCACACGCAACTGCCGTAGCAGTATTTGATACATCTTTCCATACTTCAATGCCAGAAGTTAACTACTTATACAGCTTACCTTACGAATACTACGAAGACTTCCAAATCCGTAAGTACGGTGCTCACGGAACAAGTCATGATTTCGTAAGTAAACGTGCAGCTGAATTAATGGGCAAACCTATCGAAGACTTAAAAATCATTACGTGTCACTTAGGTAACGGTGCATCAATTACAGCCGTTGACGGTGGTAAATCTGTAGATACATCAATGGGATTCACTCCTTTAGCTGGTGTAACAATGGGTACTCGTACAGGTGATATCGATGCATCAATCATTCCATTCTTAATGGACAAATTAAACATCACTGATGTGAACGATGTAATCACAATTTTTAACAAAAAATCTGGTTTACTAGGTTTATCAGGTGTATCAAGTGATATGCGTGACGTTGAAGATGCTGCGGCAGAAGGTAACGAACGTGCACAATTAACGTTAGATATCTTCATGAATCGTGTTCAAAAATACATCGCTCAATACATCGCAGTTATGAACGGTGTTGATGCAGTAGTATTCACAGCAGGTATTGGTGAAAACTCTGGAATTACACGAAAATTAATCATGGACGGAATTACGTTCTTTGGTGGAGAAATTGATGACGAGCGTAACGACACTCGTAAAGAAGCATTAATTTCAACTGACGACTCAAGATTTGCAATCTACAACATTCCTACAAACGAAGAAGTAGCGATTGCACGTGACGTTGAACGCTTCAAATAATAATTAACATAATCAGACCGCAAACCTAATTGGTTGAGCGGTCTATTTTTAAAAGGAGGTCATGACAATGAGTGAAAGAGAATTAATGGATCAAAGCGGTATGCAAAGAACATTAAAGCGTATTGCCCATGAGATCTTAGAGAAGAATAAATCGACGGAAAAACTGGTGATTCTTGGAATTAAAACAAGAGGCGAGTTTTTAGCAAAACGCCTACAAGAAAAGGTCGAAGAAATAGAAGGCGTAAAATTACCGCTGGAAATTTTGGACATCACTTTCTATCGCGATGATTTATCTAAAAAATCTGTCAGTCCTGAAGTAAAAGCTGTTTCTTTTGAACATGATTTAACTGGAAAGAAAGTAGTAGTAGTGGACGATGTTCTTTATACCGGAAGAACCGTTCGTGCAGCCATGGATGCCATCTTAGAAAATGCGCGCCCATCACACATTCAATTGGCTGTTCTTGTTGATCGCGGACACCGAGAATTACCAATTCGACCAGACTATGTTGGAAAGAATATTCCAACATCTAAGCAAGAGAGAGTCAAAGTAGAAGTTGAAGAAGTTGACGGAAAAGATTTAGTCAGTGTATTAGATTAAAAAAAGTGGGGAACAGGCTCTTAAAATTGAGTCTGTTCCCCACATTTTTTATGTTATTTTTTTCCATTGTTGGCTTTGAATAACCAATAAAAGACAAATACCATAAAGAAGACGACGAAGAGTGCTGCTAACATCCAAATTAACATTAAGTCAATCAGATTATTTACGACTAAAATAAAGCCGAGAATCCCCACTAAAAATAGCAATATACTAAAAATAATAATAACTTTATTGGAATAATCGCCGAATACTTCGAGTAAAGTCCGTCTATAGATTAATAAATATGCACCCAATATCATAAACATAGCAGGAAAAGCATAAATTAAAATATTAAATATCATTTGTAAACCTTCCTTTGATTAATTTTCTTTGAATTCATTGCCTTTATAATAACTGATCGCAAGCTGGGTCCGATCACGCAACTCCAACTTCAGTAACAGTTGTGATATATAGTTTCGAACTGTTCCTTCACTCAGATAAAATTTTTCGGCAATTTCTTTATTATTCAAGCCTTCTGCGACAGCTTGATAAATATCTAATTCACGAGGTGTGAGTTCACTCAATATTTCTTGATTTGATTGAGAGACTGATTGAGCAACGTTATTCACGATAGTATTATCGAGAACGGTCTGATTATTAAGAACAGCTTCAATGGCTGGCAAGATACTTTTAATATTTTGCTTTAAGATATAGCCTGTACACCCTAATTGAAGGGCAGCTTGTATGAAATCTGAGTCTTCAAAAGTAGTAACGAGTAGAATTTTTGCTTGCGGAAATTCACTCAAAATAGTCGAAGCAGCATCGATTCCGGATTTATCTTGCATTCGAATATCTAACAATGTGATGTCTGGCTTGTAAATTGAGTAATTAGCAATGGCTTCTTCAGCAGAATAGCCGGTTATTATTACTTCGTAGCCACCATTCTCAATAATTAAACTCAAAGATTCTACTACTATTGGATCATCATCAATAATCATTACAGTTGTCAACATGTTCACCCCTTTTATCATGTTTCTTTAATTGTAGTTGAATTTACAATGATTGTCACGGAAGATTAAAAAAAGTACCAGAGATGAAGTGAATCATCTCTGGTACTCGACTAAAATTAAGCAAAATTAGAATAATTGCTTATATATTAGCTAGCTTTTTCCGCTTGATCGCTAGATGTTTTGATAGCTAAAACGATTAAAATGACATACCAAATAATTTTTAACCAAGGCCAATTACGCATGTTCATTCCTCCTATCTTTATATGTCTTATTATACCTAATTTCATCTTAAATTACATTTAATTTGACTGTTATAAGTCATTAGGTTTATAAGAAGAACCCATGTTTGGTGACGTTACTAATAAAATGTATAATGAAATTGAATTAATGAAGGAGGAGTAATATGAAGATTGAACATATTGGCATGTGGGTTAAAGATATTGAAGAGACACGACAATTTTATGAAACTTATTTTGACGCTTCTGCAAATGATTTATATCACAATGAGAAAAAAGGGTTTAAATCATACTTTTTAACATTCGCAAGTGGGGCACGATTAGAAATTATGCATCGTGATGATATGACTGAAGCAGCAGGGGAATTGTTTGGTTATGCCCATTTAGCAATTAGTGTAGGGGACAAAGATGATGTCGATCAATTTACAAAGCGTTTAACTAATGATGGCTATGACTTATTAGATGGACCAAGAACGACAGGAGATGGCTATTACGAAGCAGTTGTTCTTGATCTAGATGGAAACCGTATCGAACTAACAACAGATTAAATTGCAGTAAGCCTCAAGTGTTCAATAGTTAACACTCGAGGCTTATATTAATGTGCACAAAAAAAGTCGGCTGTAAAGCCGACTAAAAGGCATCCGGTGGTGCCGTTTTCGTATATATATGTTATTGAACCTGCAAGTAATTACAGGTGGGCTCCACACTTGCTTTTTCTGACTTCCAAGTGTAAAAGGCTTGTCATAGAAACAAGATCATAGGATCCCGAGATAAAAAGAAATGTTCGGTCCACACAATATATATACAACGTACACCTCAGAGAACCTTTGTTAAATACATTATAGCACTAATATAATAAATTGCAACAAAATAAGATGTGTTGCCCTGACAAGCTTGTAAAGGGTTACTGACACAGATAGGTATCGTTATTATTGTTTAATTTGCTTATATATTTGAGCGAGAGCTTCTTCATATTTACCTGTAGGATCAGGTTCGAAGTATTGACGACGCTTCAAATTATCAGGTAAATATTGTTGTTCGACATAATGATGCGGGAAATCATGCGGGTATTTATATTCAACACCACGACCTAATTTTTCAGCACCGGAGTAGTGAGCGTCACGAATATGATCGGGCACTTGTCCGACATTACCCGCTGAAATATCTGCCATTGCACTGTTTAAGGCACGATAAGTTGTGTTTGATTTAGGACTTAAAGCTAAATCGGCGACCGCAAAAGCTAATGGGATCCGCGCTTCAGGCAAGCCAACTTTTTCAGCTGCTGTCACAGCCGAAACTGTCCGTGAAGTAGCTCCAGGATTTCCTAAACCAATATCTTCATAAGCAATAATCAATAACCGCCTACAAGCAATAGTTAATTCACCTGCTTCTAATAAAACTGCTAAGTAATACATCGCTGCATCGACATCGCTCCCTCGAATTGATTTTTGAAGGGCAGAGATGGCGTCGTAATGAGCATCTCCATCTTTATCATGCGTCATCCGTTTATGTTGCAGACATTCTTCAGCGACGTCTTGTGTAATTTTAATGACATTATCTTTATCGGGTTTGGTTGATAAGACAGCCAATTCTAGGGCATTTAAGGCAGAGCGAATATCGCCATTGGTCACATGAGAGAAATGATTTAATATATCATCTGGAATCTCTACATTATATTCACCTAAGCCGATGTCATTATCTTCTAGGGCTCTTTGAAGACCTAATTTAATATCTTCGGGAGCCAAAGGTTTTACTTCAAATATTTGTAATCGACTTCGAATCGCCGGATTAATGGTGATGTATGGATTTTCAGTAGTAGCTCCAATGAGTATGACCCGACCATTTTCTAGATAAGGTAGTAAATAGTCTTGCTTCACTTTATTTAAGCGATGAATTTCATCAAGTAACATAATAACAGTTCCCGACATCTTCGCTTCTTCAACGACTACTTCCATGTCTTTTTTAGAATCTGTGGCAGCATTTAAGATCCGAAAAGCATATTTCGTACTACCCGCAATGGCACTGGCGATACTTGTTTTACCTGTACCAGGAGGTCCGTAAAGAATCATCGATGATAGACGTTCTGAAATCACCATCCGTCGTATAATTTTTCCTTCGCCAACAAGATGTTTCTGTCCCAAAACTTCGTCAATATGTTTAGGGCGCATACGGTAAGCTAATGGTTGTTGCATAAGATACTCCTTTCGCAATAAGTTGTATTCATTGTTTATATATGTAAACTAAATAATAATTATCTAATGTATTATATATGATATTTGAATTAATTGATAATTTCTAGATTAAAGTTATTATTTTATATATTGATAAACTTAGATATTGCAGTTATTCAAACTTGTGTTATAATGTTAAAGTTGTATTAATAGACATGTTGAAAGGAGGGTTTAAATGGTTTATTTAGATAATGCTGCGACGACAGCAGTGCGACCAGAAGTTCTGGAAGTGATCCATGATTCATTACTGAATGATTATGGGAATCCATCAAGCACATATCGCCTTGGAAAAAAAGTAAAGCACTCAATGATCCAAGCACGTAAACAGCTCGCAGAGCTATTGAATGTGGACGAATCAGAAGTTTACTTTACAAGTGGTGCGACTGAAGCAAACAATTGGGCAATTCGCTCTCAAGCCGAGAAGTCAAAAGAATTAGGGCAAGGAAATCATATTGTGACTACCGCAATTGAACATCCGTCCGTTACAAACGTAACGAAATATCTTGAGACTCAAGGCTTTGAAGTAACATATATTCAACCGAATGAAAGAGGTGAGATAACAGTCCAGCAGTTCATAGACGTTACAACTGATCAAACAATTGGTTGGATTGCGATGGCAGTTAACAATGAAGTTGGTTCAATTCTGCCCATCTTTGAGTTAGGTGAAGAAGCGAATGAGCGCAATCTATGGTTTCACATTGATTCTGTTCAAGCAGTAGGGCCAATGGCTTATGACTATTCACAGTTGAAATGCACGACCTTTGTTGGTTCTGCCCATAAGTTTAATGGTCCAAAAGGGATTGGCTTCTTAATATATCGTTCTTTCCAAGAACATAACCATCTTGGACCCTTACTTTATGGTGGCGGTCAAGAAAATAAGATGCGATCAGGTACTGAGAATGGCCCTTATATCTTAGGGATGGTAAAAGCACTCGAATTGACTTTCGCTGAGCAAGAAGAAACATATAGTAAATATGAAAAGTTACATCTTTATTTAATTGAGGCGCTGAATGAACGTGATATTGAATTTGAAATTAATGGCGATATGAATAATCGAGTACCATATATCAATAATTTGTGGTTTAATGGTAATATAGCAAGCCAAATGCTAATAAAAATGGATTTAGATGATGTTTATATCTCAGCGGGAAGTGCATGTTCCGCAGGGAGTCTCATTGAGAGTGACATTTTAAAAGCTTATTACCCCGATCAACCAGAACGGTGGAGCCAAAGTTTACGAATTTCATTCGGTTATCAAACTACACGAGAAGACATCGATCAATTTATCCATAGTTTAAAGAAAATATCAGAGGGGAAGATCGATTTATGGCATTCAAAGAAACTGCAGAATTAAAAGGATTCAACCGTACATTTAGTGTGAGCCCAGAGGCACGTCCATACACTTTACGTGATAATGGCTTTACTGACACAAAAAGTGGGAACTTTATTTATAAAAGAGCACTAGACTCTACACATAAACAAGGTCTTGTATTAAAAGTAACTGTTGATAAAGATCTAAAAGGACTTAAAATATCAACAGTGAACGAAAAAGGTCTAACTGCCGTAGATATTTCAAAATTAGATAATAATAGCATGATCGTTGAAAAAGTGAATTTTATCTTTGATGGCTTTGTTGACCGTAATGTATTAAACGAAAAATAAAAACAAAAATAAAAGTTATAGAAAGGAAATGACAATGTCAGATAACAGCAATACTAGAGTTGTCGTAGGAATGAGTGGCGGTGTGGATTCATCCGTCACAGCATTGCTATTAAAAGAACAAGGTTATGATGTAATTGGGTTATTTATGAAGAATTGGGATGACACGGATGAATTCGGAGTCTGTACTGCAACAGAAGACTATAAGGACGTGGCTTTAGTAGCTGAACAGATTGGAATTCCTTACTATTCTGTAAACTTCGAAAAAGAATATTGGGACCGTGTGTTTGAGTACTTCTTATCAGAATACAAAAAAGGACGCACACCTAATCCAGATGTTATGTGTAATAAAGAAGTGAAATTTAAAGCATTCTTAGATTATGCTTTAGATCTAGGTGCAGATTATGTTGCGATGGGGCACTACGCACAGGTGAAACGTGATTTAGATGGAACCGTTCATTTATTACGTGGTGTAGATAATAATAAAGACCAAACATACTTCTTAAACCAATTATCACAAGAACAATTACAAAGAAGTTTATTCCCATTAGGGCATTTACAAAAATCAGAAGTACGTGAAATTGCTGAAAAAGCAGGCTTAGCAACTGCTAAGAAAAAAGATTCTACTGGAGTTTGTTTCATTGGAGAACGTAACTTTAAAGAATTCTTATCAAATTACTTACCGAACAAACCGGGTAGAATGATGACACTTGACGGAGAAGTTAAAGGTGAACATTCAGGTTTAATGTACTATACTATCGGTCAACGCCAAGGTTTAGGAATTGGTGGGGGCGGCGATTCTAACGAGCCATGGTTTGTCATTGGTAAAGATACTGAAACACAAACTTTATATGTTGGTCAAGGATATCATCATGAAAACCTATACTCTGATTACTTAGAAGCATCAGATTTAAGTTTCACTAGTCCTTTACCAGTGGACGGAACATTTGAATGTACAGCAAAATTCAGATACCGTCAACAAGACGTTGAAGTTAAAGTTGAGATCGATGCTGAAGCAGATTTTGCTACAGTTTACTTTAAAGAACCTGTTCGTGCAATTACACCAGGTCAAGCGGTAGTCTTCTATGATGGAGACGAATGTTTAGGTGGCGGAACGATTGATGCTGCATTCTCAAACAGCCAAAAAAGACAATACGTATAAGTAATAGACTGAAGAAGGTCAGAGTGATTCGTCACTCTGACCTTTTTTAATACCATAATATATTCGACTATTAAAGGTTAAGCAGTTTTT
The DNA here is from genome assembly GCF_045528575.1 of Ruoffia sp. FAM 24228. NCBI lineage: Bacteria > Bacillati > Bacillota > Bacilli > Lactobacillales > Aerococcaceae > Ruoffia > Ruoffia sp. FAM 24228. The sequence continues at coordinate 16,805 of NZ_JBGQQZ010000026.1, read as the reverse complement.
ATTTTATTCGAAAAGAGTGTTAACAAGAATTTCATCGCCGGCATTCAAATTATTTCGAATCACATGCTCAAAATAATTAAGTGAACACAACCTTTATAAGACAAATAGCAATCAAAGAAGTTCGTGTGAGAACAACTTTGAGTTTTTTTTACTATTCTTTAATTAAAATTCATCTTGATATATATATGATATGGCATATTGGACATACAATTCTGCGCTAACTTTTAAAGATTCCTCGACCACATTTAAACAAGCATGGTAGTGAGGGCAGTCTGAGCCTTTAGAGATGTTGCGTGTTCCGACTGTCGCAAAGGCACTATTAATATAGTTCGTGTACTCACCAAAATCTTTGCCTCCCATTGTTGGTGGAAAGTCTCCGACTGAATCTTCACCGAATGAATTTATCGCAATCGATTGAACTAACTGAGCGCTTTGTGTTTCATTAATTACGGAATCTAATAATCGATGATACTCAAATTTAACTGTACCACCATACATCTCTGCGGCTCTTTCAGCATAGCGCTTCATTTCTGTTTCTACGATATCACGAGTTTTAGCATCAAAGGTTCGTACGGTACCTTCAAGCTTAGCTTTCTCGGCAATGATGTTAAAAGGCTCACCAGCCTCTACTTTACCGACATTTAAAACAGTTGCTTCCATCGGATCAGTCGCTCTAGAGGTAATGGTTTGGATATGTGCAATGTACTGAGACACCATCACTATTGCATCTTTAGTCATACGTTAACTAGAAAAATCTAAAAAATACCTCCAGTTAACCACCAATTCCCTCACAGAATTCCATCTTCCACACCATGATCAGATTTAAAATCATGTACGGATTATGATATGATACATGAGTTAGAAAAATTATAAGGAGGTGAAGTAAATGTCTCAAGGAGAAGAGTTAGTTGTCGGTGTCGTAGAAGCGATTTTTTTTGAGAATCCGTCGAACTTCTATAAAGTTGTCCGCATTAGCGTTGATCAAGATGAAACAGACTTATTGTTAGATGAAGAATTAGTCATTACGGGTATGTTTGCTTCACTTCATCTCGATACGGAATATCAATTTTTTGGAAAATTAACGAATCATCCCAAATATGGAGAACAGTTTGCTGTAACAAGGTATCAACAAAAAGCGCCGACATCTTACGAAGGGCTCGTTGACTATTTATCAAGTAGCCGTTTTAAAGGTATCGGGAAAGTATTAGCGGAACGCATTGTTGATGAATTAGGCCAGGATGCTATCGATACGATTATATCGGACTCGAATGCCTTGAAAGGCGTCACTGGTTTATCAAAAGCAAAAGCCGAAGACTTACGCGAAGGGCTACTACGCCATCAAGGGACTGAGCGTATATTTATGCAATTAAGCGAATGGGGCTTTGGTCCAGCCTTATCAGATAAAATATACCGAGCATATGAAAGCGAAACGATTACTTTAATTAAAGAGAATCCTTATAAATTAATTGAAGATGTTGATGGTATCGGCTTTAATAAAGCAGACCAGTTAGCAGAACAATTAGATTTTGATGCTGAAGATATTAACCGGATTGTCGCAGGGATTTATGTATCCGTATTAGAGTTATCAAATAGCGATGGCGATACATATGTTCCTGAGGAAGTGGCTAAGAAAAATGGACGGAAATTATTAGAGTCGAGTCGAAGATACTTGATTTCTGATGAATTATTGGAGCGAGCAGTAGAATTAGCCGTACAAAACGAACAGTTAATGCGTTTAGTTGATAATCTAATGATACCAAGCTTATATTATGCTGAATTAAACATCGTTAAGAAAATCGATAATTACTTTCAGTATGAACAAATTGAACGCTTTGAAGAAGATGAAATCGATGAGGCGATTGATGAGGTCGTTAAAATCAGTGGAATTAATTATGATGAGAGTCAACGACAAGCTCTGAAAACATCCATTCAATCTCCAATTTCAGTGATAACTGGTGGACCTGGAACTGGGAAAACGACTTTAATTAAAGGGATTATCTTGTTGCATTCAATCTTACATGACTATGATTTAGAACAAGCAACAAAAAAAGTGGATGAAAATCCTGTGTTACTTGCAGCACCTACAGGGCGAGCAGCTAAACGAATGGAGGAAACAACCGGCTTACCAGCCTCTACCATTCATCGATTGATTGGCTTTAATCGTGATTCTCAGGTTGATGAATTTTATGCGGCCGAATTAGATGGTTCACTGCTAATTGTCGATGAAATGTCGATGGTCGATACTTGGTTGATGAATTGGCTTGTCCAAGCAATTCCGTATCATTTACAAGTAGTATTAGTAGGGGATAAGGACCAGTTGCCTTCAGTAGGTCCAGGAAAAGTCTTTAGTGACTTGATTGAATCTGATGTTTTACCCGTACTTCGTTTAGAAAAAATCTACCGTCAAGCACAAAATAGTACCATAATTGATTTGGCACATAAGATTCGACAAGGTTTTTTACCAGAAGATTTCTTAATGAAGCAACACGATCGGTCATTTATTCAAGCTCCGGCACAACAAATTAGTCATGTGTTACAACAAATTATTGTAGCGGCTAAGAAAAAAGGCTTTGATGCGACAAACTTACAAGTACTAGCTCCCATGTATAAAGGACCGGCAGGTATTAACGCTCTCAATACTTTATTACAAGAATTGTTAAATCCACCTAAACCGAGAAAACGGGAAATAAATCATTTTGATTCTGTGTTCAGAGTTGGAGATAAAGTATTGCAACTAGTAAATAATTCGGAAGATGGAGTTTATAACGGAGATATTGGACGCATTGAGGCAATACACTTTAAGAAAGAGACGGCTTCAAAAGTTGAAGAGATCATCGTGTCATTTGATAATGTTGAGCTTATTTATAAGAAATCTGATTTAGATCAACTTACATTAGCGTATTGTACTTCGATTCATAAGGCGCAGGGGAGTGAGTACCCTCTCGTTATACTGCCCTTGGTCGATATGTACTCTCGATTACTTCAAAAGGATATCTTATATACAGCTATTACACGGGCCCAATCTAGCTTAATTATGCTTGGAAATCCTGATAGCTTCTACAAAGCTGTGACAAGTGAAAAAGAACCTCGTAAGACCTTCTTAAGGGAATTATTGATGGTTCAATTTGACAAAGAAGCATCTGAAAATGAGGAAGATGAAACGGAAGAAAACTTCAAAGAAGACGAAGCCAGTCAGCAAAACCCTGAACCAGAATCGATTCAAATGGAATTAGAAGAACAAATTGAAGAACCTTTAGAACTGAAGGAAGCGACAATCAATCAAATTGATCCAATGATTAATATGGACGGTGTCACACCTTATGATTTTATGTCTTCAACATATTAAAATACAAAAGAGAGTCAACGTGCTCGTTCATGAACGAATACGTTGACTCTCTCTTTTTTTATTTAGTCTTTAGCGACTGCTTTTCCTTGTAAGTAAAATGCTTGCATATCTTCTTCAGGAACCATACTACCACCTGTCGCCCAAGCGATATGAGTGGCTTTATCTAGTTTCGATTGAAGGTGATGATTTGCTAAGAAATCTTGACCTGAATCGGTTGTTAGCATGCGAACCACACCTACTACACCAGCTAGGGCAGCAGGTTCAAGTGAAATAGCCTCTAAATCAATCATTTTGCCTAGAAGGCGCATTGATTCGTCCTCTGTAAGGGTGTAGCCAGCATCGAAGTAATATTGAATGATGCGTGAAATAAGACCAGATGTGCGTGGCACAGCTAAACCATCCATAATTGTACGAGATTCTATCCCGAAATCATCTACTGTGACACCGTCAAATTCTTTTGTAGCTAAGCCTAAAAGCATTGAAGGCATCTGAGTTGGTTCAGCAAAGATACAATGAACATGGTCACCATAAATTTGTTTTAAACCAAAACTAATTCCACCCGGACTTCCACCGATACCACAAGGTAAGTAGACAAATAAAGGATGTTCAGCATCAACTTTGATGTTGGCTTCTTCTAATTGTCTTGCTAAACGATTGGCAGCAACTGTATAACCGAAAAACAATTCAATCGAATGCTCATCATCAACAAAGTAAGACGTTGGATCGCTTAAAGATTCCGCTCTTCCTTGGTTAACAGCTTCCGTAAAATTTGTTTGATGCTCAACGACATTTACTCCTCTTGAACGCAATAAATCTTTTTTCCATTGTTTCGCTTCAGTTGACATATGAACTGTGACATTAAAGCCTAATTTAGCTCCCATCACGCCAACACTAATGCCTAAATTACCAGTTGTTCCAACCATGATTTTATGTTGAGCGAAGAATTCATTGAATTCGTCGTTTAAGAATTTTTCATAATTATCTTCAATTGATTCAAGTAAACCATTTTCTAAAGCAAGTGTTTCAGCATGTTTTAATACTTCGTAGATTGCACCCCGAGCTTTGATTGTTCCAGCAATGGGTAGGGTATCATCACGTTTTAATAAAAGTTTTCCAGAAATTGTTGTTTGATATGTATCTTCTAGATATTCTTTCATTGTATTAATTTCAGTAAATTCAGATTCAATTAAGCCATCATTGACAGCTGATTCAGGGAAAGCCTTGATAATAAAAGGTGCAAAGCGTTTTAACCTTTCCTCTGCATCATCGACATCATTTTTTGAATAAGGAACTTTCTCGGTTGCTTCATCAAACGATATTTTTAAATTATTCTCCCAAAAAACCGGTTGGGCTAATTGGATTTTTTTGAATAAATCAGTTTCTAAGTATTCTTTATGTAAAATTTCATTCATAACTTTAAAACGCAACTCCTTCTAATTAGGTAAATAAAATGGATAAGTTGATAAAGCCAAATCAATGTTTACTGGCTTTTTAGGTATGTCTTCTCCATCAACCTGACCTCTAATCGGATCAGTGATTTTTAACTGTAATTTTTGACCCGTATATCGATCTATATTATCAGATTCGTTTGTTTTTTTGTAATTAACACTTTTATTAATAAATCGAAAATTACCGATAATTTTATATCGCGGTAGATGACAAGGGCAATTTCATTATTTTTTGGTCTTGTTAATTGGTCTATATTAATTCCACCACCTAAAGTAGGGGAATTTAATATTCCAGCTAAACTTACATCATCATAGTGAAACTGATGATTATCAATACTTCCCGATACGGCAAAATGACGCACGCTATTTAAACTAAGCAGTACAGCCAATAAGTACGAAAGTTTTCCAAGACCCATTTTTGATAAAAAAGAATTTTTAATAAGATTTTGAGCTCGAAAATTGACCTCAGCATCGAAGCCAAAGCCCATATTATTTAAGACGACACCTTGTCGTTTAGTAATGTGGTTATTGTAAGTGAATATTGGAATTGAAACGGGCTTTTCTGAGAATAACATTATTTCAATGATACCTCTGACAGATAAGCCATTTTGCCAGCTTCGATAAAAATCATTTCCAGTTCCAGCAGGAACATAAGTAACTGGGATATCAGCTTGGTTCTTGTGTAAAGTTTGAACCACTTCATGTAATGTACCATCCCCACCAACAACCACTAAATAATCCAGATATTTTTTGTGACCACGGTTAACTAGCTGTTCAGTCAAAACTTCAGCATGGGTCGAATAGTCAGTTAAGTAAGTAATGTATTCCATTTGGAAACTGTCCAATTCACTATGAACTTTTTTTAAGATGGTGTTTCCATCTCCGCTACCCGCTTCAGGATGACATATTATATGTACGCGATTTGTCATAAAGCACCTCGTAATTTCTTTATCAATTTGAGTTTAAACACTAAGACCAATTATACTCAAATTTATATATTTAATAAAGAATTACTTCTATTGTTATATTTTGTTAAGGATTTGACAATAGGTTTTTAATAAGAGTTAAATGAAAAAAGTGATTCTATTCTCATAGTTTCTCATAAAATATGATACAATATAGCGGACTAAATATTGAAAAATTAAGGAGTGTATATATGTCTTACAAAATGCTTGTTTTGGATATTGATGATACTTTATTAAATAGTAATCACGAAATTAGTTCGGTGACTAAAGAAAGATTAATACAATTCCAAGAGGATGGCTTTATCTTGGTGTTAGCAACTGGACGCCCAACGAAATCAGCGGTTCAAAAAGCCGAAGAATTATTGCTGGATCACCATAAATCACATACGATTTCTTTTAACGGAGCTGTCGTTACAAGTATGGAGAATGCGCAAGAGCTATTTAGCCAACGAATGAACTTCGACGAACAAAAAGAATTGGTTCAATATATTCATGATACAGGCTTAGCATTAATTGCTTATGGTGATAATGAAGTTTATCTAAGTCGTGAGAATGATTACAGTCATGTTGAAGGTGAATTAACTGGGCTAGAAACAATTTATGACAGTGACTATGCGAATAACTTAGAATCAGAAGAATTAAAATTTATCGCGGTTGGTGATCCAGAGATTGTCGCAAAACATAATGAAGAACTCCAAGGAAAATTTGGTAAAGCAACAAATGCAGCGACGTCAAAAGACTACTTCCTAGAATTTATGCACCGAGATGTTTCTAAAGGCCTGAGTTTACAAAGGCTATGTGATCATATCGGTATAGATATCAGTGAAGTTGTGGCGGTTGGTGATGGGAATAATGATGCGCCAATGATCGAAGTAGCAGGAGTAGGTGTCGCGATGGGGAATGCTTCTGATTATCTGAAAGGCATTGCAGATGATGTGACGGGAACAAATGATGAAGATGGTGTTGTTCAAGTTCTAGACAAATATTTTTATTAAGAATGAATCTATACTGGCTATTTATAGTTGACATTAAACAGGCTAATTATGTATAATATTAATGATTTGAGACCATATCAGACTTAATAACAGAGACGTTTCAGTAGGTGAAAGAAACGACAAGAATGATGCTCCTCATGTATAACTAAGTGAAAATTTAGCGTAAGTCGGCGTTAACGGCAATTGAGATATAAGAACTTGAGTTGTTATAAGCGAGGTGGTACCGCGATTTTCGCCCTTGCATATAACGGCTCTTTTATTATTTTAAAGGGGTGTTTGGATGAAACAATTAACAAGTGCAGAAATTAGAGATTTATTTTTAACATTTTATAAAGGTAAAGGTCATGACATCCGTCCGAGTGCATCGCTAATACCAATTAATGATCCAACTTTACTATGGATTAACTCAGGTGTTGCAACGCTTAAGAAATATTTTGATGGAACGGAAACGCCAGAAAATCCGAGAATTACAAATTCACAAAAGAGTATTCGTACAAATGACATTGAAAACGTAGGTGTCACAGCAAGACATCATACTTTATTTGAGATGTTAGGAAACTTTTCAATCGGAGATTATTTCAAAGAAGAAGCGATTGAATGGGCTTGGGAATTCTTAACTGGGGAAAAATGGTTAGGATTCGATCCAGAAAAATTATTTGTCACTTATTATCCAGAGGACACTGAAACAAAAGAGTTATGGGAGGCTATTCCAAACTTTGATAACTCACACCTAGTACCAGTTGAAGATAACTTTTGGGATATTGGTGCTGGACCTTGTGGGCCGGACACAGAAATTTTCTATGACCGCGGTGAATCGTATAATAATCTTGCCGAAGATGATCCAGAAAACTATCCTGGTGGGGAAAATGAGCGTTGGCTAGAAATTTGGAACTTAGTGTTTTCTGAATTTAACCATATGCCAGATGATACTTATGTACCTCTTCCACATAAAAACGTCGATACAGGGATGGGCTTAGAGCGTTTAGTATCAGTTATTCAAGATACACCAACGAACTTTGAAACGGATTTATTTATGCCAATTATTGAAAAAATTGAAACGCTAACGGATGGCATTAAATATAGCAAAAGTAATGAAGGGAAAGTCAGCTTCAAAGTTATTGCTGACCATATTCGTGCCGTTGCATTTGCGATTAGTGATGGTGCTTTACCATCGAATGAAGGTCGTGGATATATTATTCGTCGTTTAATCCGTCGAAGTGTAATGCATGGTCGTCGTTTGGGAATTACAACTTTATTCTTAAGTGATTTAGTTCCAACAATCACTGAAATCATGGGTGACTACTACGCTGAACTTAATGAGAAATTAGATTTCGTTCAATCAATTATTAAAAACGAAGAAGAACGATTCCATGAAACAATTGGCGATGGAGAGTTGCAATTAGAAAACATCTTGGCCCAATTAAAAGAGGAAGGAAAGACCGTTGTATCTGGAGAGCAAGCTTTCCAATTATACGACACATTTGGATTCCCATTAGAATTAACTGAAGAGATGGCATTAGAAAACAACTTTACTGTAGATAATGACGGCTTCGAAGTTGAGATGGAAAAACAACGTGAGCGTGCGAGAGCTGCAAGATCGAATGAAGAAAGTATGTCAGTACAATCAGAAGCATTACAAGCTGTCACATCTGAATTTGAGTTCGTCGGACACAGCCAATTATCAAGCAATGCGACAATTAAAGCGATCATTAAAGATGAAGAGAGTTTAGACCATCTTCCAATTAATGAAGAAGCGTGGGTATTCTTCAATCGCAGTCCATTCTATGCTGAAATGGGTGGTCAAGTAGCGGATTCAGGTGGAATTTACGACGGTAGTGAATTAATCGCAGAAGTTAATGATGTCCAAAAAGCACCTAACGGCCAATATATGCATAAAGTAAAACCGTTAAGCATGCGTCTAAACGAAGGTCAATCATATACGCTAGTCGTAAATGGGAAAACTCGCCTGAAGACAAACCAAAATCATACAGCAACTCACTTATTACACCAAGGTCTTAAGACAATCTTAGGTGAGCATGCGAATCAATCAGGTTCTTATGTTGGGCCAGATCGCTTACGCTTTGACTTCTCGCACTTTGGTAAAGTGACAGACGAAGAGTTAAAACAGATTGAACAATATGTAAATGACTTTATTCAAAATGCGGTGAACGTTGATATTAACGAAATGCCAATTGATGAAGCGAAAGCATTAGGCGCAATGGCATTGTTCGGTGAGAAATATGGTGATATCGTTCGTGTTGTAAACATTGGGAATGAGTCGATTGAACTTTGTGGGGGAACACACGTATCGAATACTAATGATATTGGTACCTTCAAATTAGTGAGTGAGTCAGGGATTGGTGCGGGAATTCGCCGAATCGAAGCTCTTACAGGGCAAGCTGCGATTGAATATTATCAAGAGAAAGAAGCAATATTACAAGCTGTTCAAGCTGAATTAAAAGTCCAACAAACGCAACAGCTTCTACCTCGTATTCACCAATTACAAGAAGAATTGAAAGAAGCGCACTCTAAAGTTGAATCTCTATCTGCAAAATTATTACAAGAAGAGTCTGGTAATTTATTCAATGAGACTGAAGAAGTTGAAGGCATCACTTTTGTAAGTGTCGTTCAAGAAAATCAATCAACAGATGGCTTACGTCAATTAGGAGATGTTTGGCGTGAAAAACAGGCATCAAATATCCTAGTAGCCGTATCTAACCAAGATGATAAAGCGACTTTATTAGTCTTTGTTGATGATGAAACTGTCGCAAAAGGAACAAAAGCGGGAGATATTATTAAACCATTAGCTAAATTAATTGGCGGTGGCGGTGGTGGACGACCACAAATGGCTCAAGCTGGAGGGAAAAAACCTGCAGGAATTCAAGATATGATTAATGCAATCCCTGAGGCAATAAAAGCAACAATTAAAGAAGCATAAGTTTATTTGAGAGAGGACAGACAGATTGGATTGAATAAACCGCTTCCAACTCTATCTGTTCTTTCATTGTGCTTTTTAGCATTGATTGTGACAATTCCATTACAAATTATAGCTTGCGAAGGAATTTACTAAGTAATTATACGCAAAGTATGTTAGAATGTTGTTAACTCGAAGTACATCGCAAAAGATCTAAAATCGATGGCTTTACAGATATGAAAGGTTTGGTGAAAGCGATGCAATCATTAGATGAAACAATACTATTCAAACTGGACGATATTAATAAACGCACAGTAAGAGAAACATTGGAGATAGTCTATAGCGCACTTGAAGAAAAAGGGTATGATCCAATTAATCAAATAGTTGGTTATTTACTTTCAGGAGATCCTGCATATATCCCTCGTCACCGCGATGCACGTAACTTAATACGTCGTCATGAACGAGATGAAATTCTGGAGAAGTTAGTAGAATTCTATCTAACACAAGAAGAGAGTTAATGAGCAAATATCAAAGAGTTATGGGTCTAGATGTTGGTTCAAAGACAGTCGGAGTCGCACTCAGTGATTTACTTGGCTGGACTGCCCAAGGGTTAGAGACGATTAGAATTGATGAAGATGCGAACGAATTTGGGATTGAACGTCTGAGTGAAATTATAAAATCAGAGAATGTCAATACAGTTGTCATTGGATTTCCAAAGAATATGAATAACTCCATTGGTCCAAGAGCAGAGGCTTCCATGAGATATGGTGATCTTATTAAAGAGCATCATCCAGACGTAGAGGTCGTGTATCAAGATGAGCGATTAACAACTTCTCAAGCAGAAAAGATGTTAATTAACGAGGGGAATGTTTCCCGTAAGAAACGCAAAAAAGTTATCGATAAAGTCGCAGCTGTCATCATTTTACAAAACTATTTAGATTCAAAACCACAACTATGATTTAAGGAGATTACTTAATATGGAAAACGAACACAATCATGAACACCACAACGAACATGAATATATTACAATCTTTGACGAAGAGGGAAATGAAACGCTACACGAAATTTTGTTTACTTTTGATTCAGAAGATTTCCAAAAAAGCTATGTTTTAGTTTATCCAGCTGGAACAAATGAAGAAGAAGATGTTGAATTACAAGCATTTTCATACACTGAAGCTGAAGATGGAACAACAGGAGCGTTACAACCTATCCAAACTGAAGAAGAATGGGACATGGTTGAGGAAGTACTTAATACATTCTTGTTAGATGAAGATGAGTAGTTTAAGATAACAGAATGATTTACAATACGTCACACTTTTACCTATCGGTAGATGTGTGATGTTTTTGTAATAGAAGTATTATGGTAATAGTACTACTTCTCTGTTATAATCTTTCAGTAAAAAGTTCTACATAAAGGAGAAACTATGTCAAAAGAATCTTGGGAAGATATTAAACAACGTGCCAAGGAAACCGAGACCGAACGAGTGAAAGAGCGATTGTGGACCAACCGAATCGTTCGCATTATTATCTTACTAATTATATTAATTGTAGTGGGTACGGCTATATTTGGTTATTTCTATGTAACGAAAGCATTGAGTCCTGTTAATTCGAATAATGATCAACTAGTAGAAGTGACGATACCCTTTGATAGTACTTCAGATGATGTTGCGAATATACTTGAAGAGAATGAGATTGTCCGTCATGCGGATATCTTTGGAATTTATATGAAGGCCAATAATGAAGAAGCACTTCAAGCGGGTCATTATCAATTTTCACCATCGATGGATGCACAACAAGTTCTAACAACACTTCAAGCGGGTGGGGAACCAATCTTTGTTGATGCAGATACAACCATCACAGTGATTGAAGGGGCAACTATTGACGAAATTACTACCCTGGTTAACAAGAATACAGCGATTACAGAAGAAGAGTTTATGGATACTGTTCAAGATGAGGAATTCATAACAAATCTTCAAAGCCAATTCCCATCACTTTTAGAAGAAGTGACGCAATTAGAAGGCTTAAAATATACTTTAGAGGGTTACTTATTCCCAGCAACTTATGATTACTTTGCTGGAATGACGGCGCAAGAATTAATTACAGAAATGGTCAGTGCCGCGAATTTAAATTATCAACGATTAGTGGATGATTTAACGAATACGTACCTTTCTTATCATGAAGTATTATCACTTGCCTCAATTATTGAACGCGAAGCAATTACAGAAGAAGATCGTGGTCTTGTTTCAGGTGTGTTCTATAATCGTCTAGAAGTAGGTATGCCACTTCAATCGGATGTAACGGTCTTATATGCATTAGGTGAGCATCGAGAATTTGTAACTTATACAGATTTAGAAGTAGATTCGCCGTATAACTTATACATGTATGACGGATTAACACCTGGTCCGATTGGAACACCGAGTTACCAAGCGATTGTTGCTGCAATCTATCCTACATGGAATGATTATTATTACTTCGTGGCTGATATCGATACGCAGGAAATATATTATTCAAGCACAATTGAAGAACACGACGCGTTAGTTGAAGAATTTGTAAATAGTCGACAAGCTTCCATTGAAGCAGAAGCTGGCGAAGATGAAACTACAACAGATGAGGAAGCTGAGGAAATTGTTGACGAATCGGTTGAGTAAGATTGATACTCAATTTTACAGTTATTATTAAACATAGAAAGCGAGATTGTTTATGGGGACGAAACCAGTAGTAATTGGCGTTTCCGGTGGTTCAGGAAGTGGAAAATCGAGTGTAAGTAGTCGAATATTAGAAACTTTCGAAGGACTATCAGTAATGTTGTTACAACAAGATTATTATTATAAAAATCAAAGTGACCTTCCACTAGAAGAGAGATTGAAGACAAATTATGATCATCCATTAGCGTTTGATAATGATTTATTTTACAATCATCTGGTGACATTAATTGAAGGTGGTTCAATTGAGAAACCAATTTATGATTTTACAAATCATACACGAAGTAATGAAACGGAATATGAAGTTTCCCGTGATGTTATTATCGTTGAAGGGATTTTAATATTAGATGATAAACGCATCCGAGACTTAATGGATATTAAAGTGTATGTAGATACTGACGACGACATTCGCTTAGCTAGACGAATACTTCGTGATATTAATGAACGAGGTAGAACGGTTGAGTCAGTGATTAAACAATACGTAGAGGTCGTGAAACCGATGTTCCACCAATTCATCGAACCTACGAAACGTTATGCTGATATCATCGTACCAGAAGGTGGCTACAATCAAGTTGCGATTGACTTATTAACAACGAAGATTGCAACAATCTTGAATCAAAAATAATTACATAAACGATCGTGATTAGCGGTAAACTACGATTGTTTATTATTCTTTTATATAAAAAATAAAAATTTAGATTGAAAAATAGTAAATAACGTGCTATCTTATTTCTATCGTTTCAAGAAGGAGAGAATAACATGGATCAAAAAGTCTATCCAATGACTTTATCAGGTAAAGAAAAATTAGAACAAGAATTAGAAGATTTAAAAGTCAATAAACGTAAAGAAATTATTGAACGTATTAAAATCGCAAGAAGTTTTGGGGATTTATCAGAGAACTCTGAGTATGAATCAGCTAAAGATGAGCAAGCTTTTGTGGAAGGTCGTATTTCAAGTATTGAAAATATGATTCGTTTCGCAGAAATTATTGATGATAAAGACGTTGCTAAAGATGAAGTTTCATTAGGTCGTAAAGTTACTTTTGTTGAAGTACCAGATGGCGACGAAGAAACGTATACAATTGTTGGTAGTGCAGAAGCTGACCCATTAGAATATAAAATTTCTAATGACTCACCGATTGCCCAAGCAATTTTAGGTAAAAAATTAAATGATGTTGTTTCGATTCAAACGCCAGGCGGATCTTTTGATGTTAAAATCATCAAAATTGAAGCAGCTGATGAATAGTCTTGAATAGTTAAGTATTAATAAGTCTGTCTTTTTATAAGGCAGACTTATTTTTTATCGGAAAATAGGAAGCGATATTCATTTTCTACTTCAGAATCTGTTATACTAATTTTATGGAACAGAGGTGTTATATGCAAAATTTTTTAAGACAAAACATTTTTATTGTATTTGCGGTTAGTCTGGTGCTTATATTATTTGACATCTTTTTAGACTGGAAAATTATAGGTCTTATCGGAGTATCTTTTATACTATTTATCGTCGGATTATTTATTGGAAATCGTATCCTTCGTTTAATAATTTTTGTCGCAGCTTTATTTTTACTTATCTTAAGTTTGCTTATGATTCAATCAGTTTGGGTATTATTATTAGTGATCATCTTGTTTTTAATTTTATTCAGAAGTAAAGATGGCAATGAGTTAATTCATTTTAAAAATGCGTTAATCTTACCTAAGAAGTCTGAAAGTAATTACTTAGGGGTAAAACTGATTGAACCCCAAAGTGAACAGCGAACGATTCTGGATCAAGAATCGATTTTTGATTCATACAGAGAGAAGAAAGTTGAATTTGAATGGGATGATGTGAATATTGTTCTGTTCGGAGGTAATCATATCTTGGATTTTGGTAATACAATCTTACCTCAAGGAGAGACGACGATTATCATCAGAAAGTTGTTCGGTCGAACGCGATTAATTATTCCTAATGATATTGGTGTGAAGTTAAATATCAGTACAATTTCAGGAGGGGTCGTATTTGAATCCCAACGTTATTCATTGACAGCTGATAATTTCCGTTGGATGAGTCCAGATTATGGGGACTCAAATCGAAAAGTGAATGTCATTGTATCAGTGACATTTGGAGATCTTGAGGTGATTATTTTATGAATTTTCGTTTATGGACTCATTTATTCATCTTTCAATTCGTTAGTTTTTCAGCCATTGTCGTCATTATTTTTGGAATTCTAATTTTTGAATTAAATGTGATGACACTGTCAGAGGTGTTTACCGTTGAGTTTTTTAATATTCCAGTGTATTTGATTATTATCGCTTTTATCTTAACTTTGAGTATCGTGTTAGCAATTATACTAACAGTTGCTCTGAGTTCACCTTTTGAACAAATTAGAGCACGAATTAATTGGTTACTATTAGGAAAGTATCAAAATGAAATATTCCGCAAAGAATTACAAGGCGGAAATTGGTTTGATGCTTCAAGACAAACGGCGAAAGATATCAATCGACTACGGGATAAGATTGTTGATCTTTCGGCTGATCTTCAAGAATATACGGCAGCGCCAGTGTTTGTAGGTGAAGATACTAAAGAAGAAATTATTGAGAATGAACGTAATCGGATTGCACGTGAGTTGCATGATTCTGTCAGTCAGCAATTATTCGCTGCGACGATGATGATTTCAGCTATTAGTGAAGTTGCTGAGAGAGAAGAGTTGTCGGTAACAAACTCTGTAAAAAAAGTTGAAGAGATTATTGGAAACTCCCAAACTGAGATGCGGGCTTTACTCCTTCACTTAAGACCGATTGACTTAATGGATCAACGTCTCGATCAAGGTATTAAACACTTATTAGAAGAATTAGATACTAAGATCCCGATGGAAATTCATTGGAATCTTGCACCCGTAAAAGTTGATAGTGGGATTGAAGATCACTTATTCCGAATCGTACAAGAAGCTATATCTAATACGATGCGGCATGCGAAAGCGAATAAAGTTGAAATTTATTTAACTCAAGATAAACATTCAATTCAATTAAAAATTATTGATGATGGGCAAGGGTTTGATGTGAGCACAGCTAAACAAAAAGGTAATTACGGGCTTCGTAATATGGAAGAGCGTGTGAAGAGTTTAGGCGGAATATTGAATATAATTAGTTCAATTGGTAAAGGAACATCCATCGATATTCAAATTCCCATTTCGAGAAGAGAGGTAAATGTATGATTAAAGTATTACTAGTCGATGATCATGAAATGGTACGTTTAGGGGTGTCATCCTACTTGGATGTCCAACCCGACATCGAAGTGATCGGTGAGGCTGAAAATGGTCTTATGGGTTATCACAAAGCATTAGAAGATAAACCAGACATCATCTTGATGGATTTGGTGATGGAAGTCATGGATGGAGTAGAAGCGACTCAAAAAATTATGGAAGAGTGGCCAGAAGCCAAAATTATTATTGTGACATCTTTCATCGATGACGAAAAAGTCTATCCTGCGATTGAAGCCGGCGCTAAGAGTTATTTATTAAAAACATCTTCTGCCAGTGAAATTGCGGATGCTATCCGTGCGACTTACGAAGGCGACACGGTGATGGGACCTGAAGTAACAAGTAAGTTGTTAGAATATGAAGATAAATCCAGACAAAAACAAGCACACGATGATTTAACCAATCGTGAATTAGAAGTATTATTATTAGTTTCAAAAGGGTATACCAATCAAGAAATTGCAGATGAGCTATTCATCACGCTAAAAACAGTAAAAACACATGTTTCGAATATCTTATCTAAACTTGAAGTAAATGACCGCACACAAGCAACTATCTATGCTTATCAGCATGAACTCGTATAAGCAATTCAATTTATTCAAGCAGAATACTGGTTATTATAATAAAAATCATTTATACTCAAAGCGTAGTGATAATAAAAGGAGGAAGTGGCTAATTATGCCACGCACATATATATGGAATTAATTGTTGAAGATAAAGCAGTCAAATGGTTTGAAGAAGAAGTTGGAAGAGCTGAAGGTGCAGGAATTCGCTTTAAAACTATGATCTACGGAAGTAGTCCAGTACAAGATTCATTCGCATTACAAGTTGAACCTACAGAGCCGCATTCTCCAATTGTTACATTTACTTCTGATAATGGCTTATTATTCTTTATTGAAAAAGACGATGAGTGGTTCTTTAAAGAACATGACTTAATAGTTTCTTTTAATGATGAATTACATGAACCAAAATATATTTACCGTAAAGACGGTGTGGATTTAAATTAGGTGCAAACTATTAAATAAAATTTATAGCTATTGTTAGCAACAAAATTGCTAATGGTAGCTATTTTGTTGTTGCATGTGCGCCCGGCATGGGCGATAACTTGGTGGTGAAAGTCCACTACAGACTTGGCAGTAGGAACTGTTAGCTAAAGGCAAGGGTGTCCACCGTGAGGTGGAATCTGAAGGAAGCCGGAGGCAA
>NZ_JBGQQZ010000025.1:0-32055 GCF_045528575.1 Ruoffia sp. FAM 24228 | reverse complement strand
AGAAGGTTCATTTAGTTAAAATCTACTTCGAGAACGCACTATTTTGTAGAAAAATTTCCAATTTTTCCAAGAACGATTAATTTATTCAAGAAACCAGCTTAAATTATAGAGGTATGAATTATTCAGGATTAAAGAATAAAGATTTAAAAGTCAACCTTTAAATTAAAATAAGATTATTTTTCAGATAATTCCTCATCTATATTTAATGTTAAGTGGACACATAAATGCTAGAGTGTCTTGATTTTGAAAGGCTTATTACGTGAAAAAGTTAGATTAATGAAGCATTAAATTCGAAGAGCCATAATTTTTACAGTTGCTTAATAAAAAATATAGTATATAATTTAGCTTAATAAGTATCCTTTAATTGGCGTCCTGTGAGACGAAGAAGGTGAGTACAGTTGGAAACTCTTTATTTAGAGACCTCTTCTTTCGCATGCCCGCGGTTAAGGAGAGGTCTTTTCTTTATCAAGGAGGTAAACAATGGAAAAAGTTGTAATGAATGAGATGGAAATGAAACGTGCTCTGACCCGACTAGCTTATGAAATTATTGAACATCACAAAGGAATTGAAGATATTGTCCTTATGGGGATTGCGACGCGCGGGGCACCTCTGGCTGAACGCCTAGGTAAAAAAATTGCTGAGATCGAAGGAACCGTGCTAGTTGAGTCAATGAATATCGAAGCCTACCGCGATGATATGAAGTATACCGACCAGAGACCAGAAAATTCTAGTGATCTATCAGGTAAAAAAGTCATCTTAGTTGATGATGTGCTCTATACAGGCAGATCGATTCGTGCGGCAATGGATGCCTGTATGGATCGAGGACGCCCTGCAGAAATATCTTTGGCTATATTAGTAGACCGAGGACACCGTGAATTACCAATTCGCCCAGACTATGTTGGGAAAAGTATTCCTACATCTAAACAAGAACGTGTGCGAGTTCAAATCAAAGAAATAGATGGCAAGGATGCTGTCACAATATCATAAATTATTAATCAGTTTTTGACTTTAAATAGATCCGAGAGATCATAAGCAAAACTATCCTTATTTAGGTGCGTTTAGTCTCGAAGATTAAAGGCGCTTTTTTGTTAGGAGGAAGATGATTGTGAGAAATTTTTTATCTGTAGAGCAATTTGATAATGAAGGGTTATTAAATTTATTGAAGACTGCTATCGACTTTAAGGAAGGTCGTAGAACATATCAGAGTGATGCAACAGTGGTGAATATGTTTTTTGAGAATAGTACCCGGACTAAGCATAGTTTTGAGGTGGCTGAGCATAAGTTAGGCATGCATCAAATTAATTTTGATGTCGGAAGTTCGTCAGTCAATAAAGGTGAGAGTTTATATGATTCTGTTCTAACTATGCAAGCGATAGGGGTAGATGTAGCTGTCATTCGCCACCCAGATCGAAATTATATGGACCAACTTATGAACTTAAAGATTCAAATTATTAATGCAGGAAGTGGTAACGGACAGCATCCGTCGCAATCTTTATTAGATATTATGACTATTTATGAAGAGTTTGGTGATTTTAAAGGGTTAAAGGTTGCGATAATTGGAGATATAGTTCATTCACGCGTTGCCATGAGTAATATGACATTGCTTAATCAGTTAGGGGCTGACGTTATCTTTGCTGGGCCGAATGATTACTTTGACATAAGCTTTGAGCAGTACGGAGCGTTTAAAACAGTGGATGAAGCAGTAGCGGAGGCAGATGTGGTGATGATGCTTCGTGTTCAATTGGAGCGCCATGGATCAGAGGATATGCATTACGTAAAAGAAGACTATCATGCGATGTATGGATTAACTCGTCAACGTCACCGAACAATGAAGGATACAGCCATTATTATGCATCCAGCACCAGTGAACCGTGATGTTGAGTTGGCGGATGAATTAGTGGAATGTGCACAAAGTCGAATTGTTACTCAAATGTCCAACGGGGTCTATGCACGTATGGCAATTCTAGAGTGGGTCTTAAAAGGGAGAGTAGAATGAAACTAATATTAAAGAATGGTCAAAGAGTGGTAAAAGATAATGAATTAGAGTCTATTGATATCGCAATTGAAGAAGGAGTGATTGTTGAATTAGGGCATGACTTGGAGGGTGAGCGAGTGATTGATTTAAAAGGAAAACTCATCACAAATGGTTTAGTTGATATTCACGTTCACTTTAGAGAACCTGGCTTCACTGATAAAGAGACTATCTTGAGTGGATCCAAAGCCTCAGCTCGTGGCGGTGTTACAACTGTTTGCGCTATGCCTAACACCAATCCTGTTCCAGATACACCTGAGAAATACCAAGCTATTCAGGATATTATCGAGCGTGATTCAGTTGTTAAGACTTTTCAATATGCGCCGATTACTGAAGAATTACGGACAGATAAATTAGTTGATATGGCAGCCATTGATGCTTTCGCATTCACTAATGATGGGGTGGGCGTTCAAACAGCTGGAATTATGTATGAAGCGATGAAGTTAGCTTCGAGTCTTGATAAAC
Source organism: Ruoffia sp. FAM 24228 (assembly GCF_045528575.1). NCBI lineage: Bacteria > Bacillati > Bacillota > Bacilli > Lactobacillales > Aerococcaceae > Ruoffia > Ruoffia sp. FAM 24228. The sequence goes on along the minus strand of NZ_JBGQQZ010000025.1, from coordinate 29,558 downwards.
CAATCGTCGCCCACACTGAAGACGAGAGTCTACTTTACGGAGGGGTCATGCATAATGGTATTCGCAATAAAGAATTGGGTTTGCCAGGGATTATGGGGATTGTAGAAAGCAGCCAGATTGCTCGTGACATTCTCATCGCTAAAGAAACTGGCGTCCATTATCATGTTTGTCACGTCTCTTCGAAAGAATCTGTCGAGGCCATTCGAGAAGGTAAGCGACAAGGAGTGAATGTTACTGCCGAGGTGACACCACATCATCTAATACTTAATGAGATGGATATACCAAGTGATGACGCTATCTTCAAGATGAATCCACCATTACGTGGCAAAGAAGATCAACGCGCATTAATTGAAGGACTAGCTGATGGAACGATTGACTTTATTGCGACTGACCATGCACCCCATACTAGGGAAGAAAAGTCTGGTGGATTTATCGATGCTCCTTTTGGAATTGTTGGTATCGAGACGTCCTTTGCTTTGATGTATACTCACTTTGTTGAAAAGGATCTGATGACTTTAGAGTTTCTAATTGATTGCATGAGTCACGTGCCAGCCCGACTCTTTAACTTACCTATGGGTGAATTGAAAGTGGGTGGTGTTGCAGATATTGCTGTTTTTGATTTAGAAAAAGAGTATGTGATTAACTCGGATGATTATTTATCTAAAGCTGCTAATACGCCTTTTAATGGCTATAAAGTCAAAGGTATGTGTGCTTTAACTCTAGTTGATGGTGAGATAGTGTATAACGCACTTGAAATTTAAGGAGAGAATATAATGAACAGACTAAAAGTAAATCTTCCAGGTATTGAATTGAAGAACCCTATTATGCCAGCTTCAGGTTGCTTTGGTTTCGGGGAGAGTTTTGCAAAACACTATGACTTAGGTTTATTAGGTGCCTTAATTACTAAAAGTACAACGCTTGAAGAACGTGTGGGTAATCCTGCACCACAATATGTGCATAGAGACAAGGATGTACTGAACTCTGTAGGATTAAAGAATCCAGGCGTCGAAGCCGTTCTATCTGAGAAATTGCCTTACCTTGAAGGCTTTGATGTACCAATCATTGCGAGTGTCGCAGGGTCTACCGAAGAAGATTACATCGAAATGTGCCGTCAGATTTCTACAGCACCCAATGTCAAAGCAATTGAATTAAATATCTCCTGCCCGAATGTTAAAGAAGGTGGTGTAGCTTTTGGTACGAATCCAGAAGTGGCCGCTCGCTTAACTAAAGCTTGTAAAGCTGTGACCAGTCTACCTATCTATGTGAAGCTAACGCCCAACGTAACAGATATTGTAGAAATTGCCCAAGCGGTAGAGGCAGCGGGAGCCGACGCCATCTCAATGATTAATACGATAACAAGTATGGCCTTTGACTTAACGACTGGCCAGCCTATCTTAGGTGGGATCACAGGGGGGTTATCAGGTACCGCACTCAAACACGTTGCCTTAAGAATGGTCTATCAAGTTGCGAATGCCGTGACTATACCGATTATTGGTATTGGCGGCATCAAGACGGTTGATGACGTGTTAGAAATGTATATGGCGGGTGCCACAGCCGTTCAAATAGGAACAGAGAACTACAATAATCCGATGGTTTGTCCAGAAATTATTCGTGACTTACCAGCAAGAATGGATGAATTCGGGATTGAGTCAATTCAAGCTCTTATTGATCAAGTTAAAAGTAACCGCGCTTCTAATAAATAGAAAATATAATCATTTGAGTGAATTCAAGCCAAATGACATCGCTGTTTGTCTTTAGCTGCCCAAACTCAAGCCAAATGACATCGCCGTTTGTCTTTAGTTGCCCAAACTCAAGCCAAATGGAATTGCCGTTTGTCTTTAGTTTAGCAAACTCAAGCCAAATGAAATCGCCATTTGTCTTTAGTTGCCCGAACTCAGGACAAATGGAACTGCGGTTCGTCCTTAGTTGATCGAACTCAAGCCAAATGAAACCACTGTTTGTCTTTAGTTGATTGAACTCAGGACAAATGGAACTGCGGTTCGTCCTTAGTTGATCGAACTCAAGCCAAATAGAATCGCCGTTTGTCTAAAGTTAAGGCGAAATCACATATCCCACTGGAAATTTTTCATATCCACATGTGATGGTTTTTTAAATTCAACGCCTTCATCAAGTAACAAGTCCTTTTGGTTAGGGAAAGTTGGGGCGAGTCTCCCCGCATGATTCACCACACGATGGCAAGGGTAAGCGCCGTAGTAACTAGCCTGGCTGAGTACTTTTCCGACGAGGCGAGCGTTTTTTGGGCGGTCAATGAGGTTAGCAATTTGTCCGTACGAAGCGACTTTTCCTTTAGGAATCTCGTCAACGACGGAAAGTATTTCATAGATTAAGTCTTTTGATAATTTTGCGACCATGAAAAGTCCTCCGATCTTACATTTTATATTATAATATAGCATAGAGGGCATTTGGTATTCGCTACTGACTAAGTTATAATTTGAGGACAAGATTTGAAGCAGTTATTATAGAGGGTCAACGAAAGGGTGATGACATGATTGAATTAGCTAAGAAAAATGGCATCCAATTAAAAGAGGAGACCTTACAAGACGTAAATATTGGCTTAGATTTTAAAGTTGTGATCGCCGAAGATATCAATGGGCAAGAGTGGATATTACGCGTGCCAAGACGAAGAGACGTTTTTCTAAAAGCGCAAGCCGAAAAGAAAATATTAGAACTCGTCAATGAAAATACAAAGTCGATCCAAGTCCCAAATTGGGAAGTTTTTACAGAAGAGTTAATTGCCTATAAGTCACTGGAAGGGCAGCCGGCTGTCACGACTGATTCGGTAACTCAAGAGACAAGTTGGGTTTTTGATGTGAATCAAGCGCCAGCTGAATTTACAAAGAGCCTAGCTAAAGCAATGGTAGAAATTCACAGCATTTCCAAAGAAAAAGTGGCAGAAGCGGGCTTGCGAGTAGACTCAAAAGATCAGTTACAAGAGATGATGCGCCAGCGAATAAATCGTGTGAAGGAAAACTATTCGGTTCATGAATCGCTTTTAGAGCGGTGGGAAGCTTGGTTAAGTCAAGACGACTTGTGGCCAAAAGAGACCGGCTTTATTCATGGTGATTTGTATCCAGGTCATATGTTGATTGATTCCAATTCAAAAGTCATCGGAATTATTGACTGGACTGAGGCGAAGCATATGGATGTTTCCAATGACTTTACAGCGCATTACTTATTGTTTGGAGAGGCTGAGTTGGAAAATTTAATTCAGGAATATAAGGCAGCGGGCGGATATACTTGGCCAAAGATGAAAGAGCATATTATTGAAGTTCTATCAACGCAAGCCATTACGATTGCGGAGTTTGCGGAATCGTCTGGAAGTGAAGGTTATAAAAAAGCAGCTCAAGATATGTTGAGTCAAGGCTAAGTTACAATAGAAAGAGTGAATAAATGCAAGAGTATATTAGAATGATAGAGATGATCGTCATCTTATTTATTGGTTTAATGAATGTGTACACGTGTCATCTTTACTACCGTGATAAACAATATTCACGAACTGGGCAATACCGAATTTCAGAAAGAAAATTACTACAAGCGAGTTTTCTTTTAGGAGGACTGGGTGCCTTTCTAGGCATGCGCTTATTTAGACATAAAACTAAGCACCGTAAATTTCAGTTTTGGGTTCCAATTACTGCAGTGTTCACTGTAGGAGTGTGGGCTTGGCTCGTTTCGGAAGTATTACAGTCTATATAAGTATGTAAAAGAAACGCCCTTCTTTCAGTGCTTGTCACTGAAAGAAGGGCGTTTAATTTTAATTTTAAGCATCTGTATCTGTTGAATCTAGACCCATTTGTTGTTTAAGACGAGATAATTCATCTTCAACAGCAGCTGAAGTATTTGAAGCGTATTTTTCTTCTAAAGCTTTAGCTTCGTCAATCGGTTCCGTATTTAATTCTGACATAGCATTTGCTTCGTCTAGCATACGGTTCGCTTTATCTTCCATTCTTTCGAAGTTTCCAATTGCATTCTCAGATTGAGTGATGTTACCTGTGGCATCATTAATTGTTTTTTGAGTATTTGCCACTGACATTTTACCTTTAATCATCGCACGACGTTGTTTTAATGTGTCGATATCTTTAGCAAGCTTATCATGCATTTGACGCATTTTAACGGCATTTTCATGAGCTGCAGCGTAAGCTGTTGCGTAACCGGCACCGACATTTTCAACTTCTTGTTTCTTAGATAAGAAGATACGTGCGTCAGCTTCGTTGTTAGCTTCTAAAGCTTTCTTAGCTAATTCTTCGAATTTCTTCACTTCTGCTTCGTTCTCATCGACTTTACGTTTGCTGCGAGTTTCTTCAGCCATCACACTTGCGGTACTTTCTTTTACTTCAGCTAAGTCTTCTAACATGTCACGTAAGTATTGGTCGATCATTTTCTCAGGATCTTCCATGCGGTCAATAATTGAGTTGATATTTGCACTGATAATGTCTTTAAATCTATTTAGTATAGCCATAATGTAATTCCTCCAAATTGTATATTATTTGTCTTCGTATTTTTTTGCTAAATCGTCTGCTTCAGAACTTGTTCCGAAAGTGTCAATCGGTTTACTCAACATATCTTCGGTACGTTTGGCTTCAATCGCTTCTTGTTGCTTACGTTTACGCCACCATAAGAAGAGGATTCCAACGAGAATCACGCCACCTATTACTAGTAGGACAGGTATCCAAGGTGAGGTTGTTACGTCCATAATTCGGTCAGCTGCATCTCGGAATGACTTACTAAAGAACTCGGAAGTGTTAAGGCTCATGTCATAGTAATTTCGATCAATGTAATCTAGTAATATGTCTGCTGCTTCTCTATCAATAACTTGGTCGGCTTGGGAACCCGTGACATAATAAGTCGTGTAATTGCTTGGTGTTCCTTCATAAAACATTAACAATAAGTGAGCTTCATCGGTGAATAATTCATCGTAAAGTTCATTGGTATATACCTCTACTTCCGACATTGAAGCATTGTTTGAACCATTAATTTCAGTTGTAATATAGACGTGAGGCTGAACACCTGTTTTTTCATAGAAATGACGTAATCCATCATTCATAACGGTTTGGTTTTCAACCCAGTTAGCGTCATCGGTGTAATAATCCGTTTCATTGACTGAACCTGCTGGTAGTGGCTCACGTTCAACGGTTGAGCGCGTTACAGAAGTTTCAGAGCTGGATGAATTATTATTCGAACTCCCACCCATACCACCAAATATCATTGGTAATATGAACATGATAATCACACCAATAATGATCATTGAGATGAGTGTGCTTGAACAGCCACCGCCACCTCCGCCTCCAGAAGGACCACCACCAAAGGAACTTCTTCTACGACGAGAACCCCATGAGTTAAAGATTGGTCCGGTTCGAATGACTGGACGAGAATTGTAACCTCCGCCGCCCCAAGAACCGCCACCACCCCAAGAGCCTCCGCCACGACTACCACCGAATGACCCGCCACCGCGTCCACCAGAACTACTGCGACCACCGCCACCACGAGACCCACCGAAGCCACCGCTGCGACCACCGCCGCCACCTCCGCGGCCTCCTCCTCTTGCCATAGACATCCCTCTCTTCCATTATTTCCATCATCGTTATCTTAATTTAAATATATCATAAAGCGCTATCATCAATCAATTTTGAACTCCTTTTACAAAGAAATTGTCACAATGTTTGACCATCCAATCAGTTAAATATAAAATGAATAAGAATAAATAAAGTATACGAGGAGAATGACAGTGAAATTAATTTCATGGAATATCGATTCACTTAACGCAGCTTTAACAAGTGACTCAGCGAGAGCAGAATTATCAAGAGCTGTACTAAAGACAATTAAAGATGAAGATCCAGATGTAATAGCGATTCAAGAAACTAAATTATCAAGTAAAGGGCCAACTAAAAAGCATTTAGAAATCTTGCAAGAAGACGTGCCAGATTACACCATCGCTTGGAATAGTTCAAAAGAACCGGCCCGAAAAAGTTATGCTGGGACAATGTTCTTATTCAAAAACTACCTTTCACCTAATGTTACTTATCCAGAAATTGGGGCACCAAGTACCATGGATGCGGAGGGGCGTATTATTACACTTGAATTTGATGATTTCTTTATTACACAAGTTTATACACCGAATGCTGGTTCGGGCTTAGTTCGTTTAGAAGAGCGTCAACAATGGGATATTAAGTATGCGGATTACTTAGCGAGTCTTGATAAAGAGAAACCTGTCATAGCAACAGGTGACTATAACGTCGCTCACAAAGAAATTGACTTGAAAAATCCTAAGAGTAACCGTCGTTCAGCTGGCTTTACTGACGAAGAGCGTGAAGGGTTCACAAATCTATTAGCTCGCGGATTTACAGATACATTCCGTTATATTCACGGAGATGTGGAAGGCGTTTATTCTTGGTGGAATCAACGCGCGAAGACTAGTAAAATCAACAATTCGGGGTGGAGAATTGACTACTGGTTAGTAAGTAACCGAATTGCGGATAAAGTTCAAAAATCTGAAATGATTGATTCAGGAACTCGTCAAGACCACACGCCAACCTTGTTGGAAATTGATATTTAAAATGTATTATAATGACACATCAGTTTGTTTTATATTGGCTGGTGTGTTTTATTTTAAAAGCCTATTGAAAAAAGGTTGTCTTAATGAGAAAATTTGAGATAATAGATGAGTAATCTTAATTAAGGAGCTTAAATTAATGAAATTTAAAACAAAATGGCGATATTTTTTAATGACAATGGTTGTCTGGTTAACTTTACCCGTTAAAACCATTGGAGCGATTGAGTTGATTGATACCGAACTCATTGAACCATTTAAATCTGATTTAACAGTAGAAGAATTAGTTGAAGCCTTGCCAGAGGATGCGTCTTTAGACGATCCAGCACTCATGCTGATCAACCGAGAAAACCGTTTGGAAGCAGATTTAGACATGGAATTTGCTTGGACAGGGACGGGGCACGCCTACAATGCGAATATTTTCGAAGAGTTTAATGCTTTAATTACTGCAGCAGAACAAGCTGGATACTACTTTGAAACTGTCTCTGCTCACCGGACAATTGCCTATCAAGCGATGAACTTTGATAGTCGTTATAATATGTATATTGCGGATGGTTATAGTGATGCGGATGCCTTTTATATGACGGACATGTTTGTTGCCCCAGCAGATGCGACTGAACATTCGACTGGATTGGCTTTTGATTTACTTGGAACGGATTGGCAAGAATACGGACGTGATTTACACCAAGCTTACGGCCAATACGGTTCTGCGATTTGGTTAGCTGAGAACGGTCATGATTATGGCTTTATCTTACGCTACTTAGAAGGCAAAACACATATCACTGGTTACGAATACGAACCTTGGCATATTCGTTATGTAGGAGAAGACCACGCGACATTTATGTATGAACATGGTTTGACTCTTGAAGAGTACTTAGCTTTAATCAATTTAAGAGATACAGCTGAGGAATGATTATTTTCAATAAAAGATAAGGAGGTGCAGAATGGAAAACGTACCTAATTGCCCACAATGTCAGTCGGAATACACGTATGAAGATGGTGCATTATTCGTCTGTCCGGAATGTGCTTACGAATGGACTGCAAGTGAACAAGCAAACATCGAGGCTAGCGAAACAATTACAGATTCGAATGGGAATGAGCTTGCGGACGGTGACACAGTTATCGTTGTCAAAGATTTGAAAGTAAAAGGCTTCAAATCAGCGATTAAGCAAGGAACGAAAGTAAAAAATATAAAGTTAATTATTGATCCAGCCGATGGACATGACATTGATTGTAAGATCGACGGTTTCGGAGCGATGAAGTTAAAGTCTGAATTCGTTAAAAAAGCATAAACAATTAAGTTTTACCTCACTGAATAAAGTGGGGTATTTATTTAACAAAAAATGAAGAGGTGGGCAAGTTGTTAAAGAAAAATGTTAGTAGTTTCCTTGTTTTTATTGGCGGCGTGTAGCACATCAGAAGAGCCCGTGCCAGTTATTGAAGACTCAAAGTGAGTCTGTTGAGAGTGAGACAGAGGAGTCTGTGACTGAAGAATTATCTCAAGACTATAGTCAATTCACCTCTATGGAAGAATTAGTGACTGCAACAATACATGAATTCGGTTTGAATCCAGAGGCTGTTTTAGTTGCCTATCATAATTACCAGACTGACACAGATTTTTTCTATAACGAGCGAACGCCAATGCTTGTTGGAAGTGTGACGAAAGTGGGTGTGCAAGACTTTACGCTGATTTAATTGCCGATGGTGTGATGACTTTTGAGACAGAGTTACCTTATAGTGACGCTTTGTTCGAGGAGGGTGCCGGTCCAGTGACGAATAGTGAGAAAAAGGCGTCTTATCCTTTATATGAGTTGTTTTACAATTCATTAGCTCTGTCTGATAACACCGCTTTTAATATGCTTTTCTCTTATTACCAGCAAATTTATGAAAATGTGCAAGAGTCACTTTTAAATTTAAGCGGGCTGTCGTTTGATCAAGCTGAGTATACAACGAATAATATGGCAGACGCCCAGATGATATTGAATATTTTACTCCCGGTTGCTACCGAAGATAAATACAGTTATATTTTAACTTCGCTTAGTGGGAATACCGAAGCAGAATATTTCAAAAAACATATCCAAGAAGGCATGTTCACAAAATATGGTAGTATTGGCGGGTCTCTTCACGACTCCGGTATTTATATGGAGGACGGCGAACCGGTCTATGCTTTAGTTGTCTTAACCAATGGCCAAGGGATGGTGGATGAATTTTTAGCGACGATGAATCTTCGAATGAATGAGTGGGGCAAATACCAGAAACAAAACACCCAATTAAATTAAAATTATGTTAGAATACTATTGAAACTTTAATGATTGAGGAGGAGTGTCTTTTGGATAAAGTTAAATTAATTGTCGCAATGTTAATCGTAGGGTCAATCGGGATTTTTGTTCATTTTATTCCGTTGCCATCTGCGGTGATAGCGATGTTTAGAGCCGTTGTCGGAACTCTTTTCCTCCTCGGTGTCATAATTTTTAAGCAAAGTAACATCGATTGGGCTGTCGTTAAGAAAAATGCGAAATACTTAATTATTTCTGGAACTGCGATTGGTTTTAATTGGATTTTCCTATTTGAAGCGTATCAATATACAAGTGTGGCCGTTGCAACTTTGTGCTATTATATGGCACCAGCCTTTGTGGTATTGCTAGCACCTTTCGTTTTAAATGAAAAAATGACGATTTATAATCTCTTCAGTACCATTGCTGCCTTGTTCGGAGCTGTCTTAATTTCAGGTGTGTTTGGTGGGGTGCAAGTTAACTTAATCGGGGTCGGATATGGAATCGGTGCAGCTGTACTGTATGCGTGGATCATGATTCTAAATAAAAAGACTAAAGGCTTACCAGGATTGGAGTTAACTTTCTTCCAATTATTGGTCTCAGCAGTGGTGATGGTTCCATATGTATTCCTGACCGAGGATTTAAGCGGGTTGAGCTTCACACCTTCAGTGCTTGGCCTTTTACTGATTGTCGGAGTTGTTCACACAGGCTGGGTTTATCAACTCTTCTTTGAAGCTTTGAATAAATTACCAGCTCAGACGTCCTCACTCTTGAGCTACATTGATCCAGTTACAGCTATTATCCTATCGGCAGTATTGCTACACCAACCTTTAAGCACAATACAAATGGTTGGGACGCTGTTTATTCTAGGCTCAACGGTTATGAATGAAGTGTTTAATTATAGAAAGCGGTCTGAAGTCGTATTATAGAAGATGGTTAACACTATTCTTGAATGGATAGTGTTTTTTTGATGCTTAAGGTGCGTCGTGAATTGGCACGACACTCCGTATTTTCGTTTGCGGTACGTCGTGCCGACTCACGACACTCCGTATTTTCGTTTGCGGTTCATCGTGCTGACTCACGACGCCCCGCAAAGTCAAAATTTCACTCAATTCTCCAGTTTCAACTACTGTCTATTCTTACAATAAAAACTAGTATTATTTGGCAATTAAATGATACATGGGAAACACAATATATAAAAAATTTTAGAGTTTACAAATGCAGGGGGTACACTAATACATAGTGATGAAGACAATGAATAAATCCATAAAAATAACCGAGTCAGTCACTTTATAATGTGATCTGACTCAGTTATTACTTGTTATATATTATAGTGATTTAACAGCGTCATTCACGTCTTTGTCGCCAGCTAACACTTCAAATTCTTTCTTAATTGTGTTCTCGTTTTCTAATACGGCAACCAGTGTGTGAGCAACATCTTCAAGTGGAATCTCATTGATTTCAAAGTCTGTTCCTACTTTAATGTTTCCAGTACCGCTTTCGTCTACAAGAATACCTGGGTGAACGATAGTCCAGTCTAATTCTGTACGGTTTTTCAACCATTCATCTGCATAGTTCTTAGCGATGGTGTATACTTGCAGAGAATTTTCTTTTTCCATTTCTTCGCGTCCAGTACGGAATGTACTTACCATCACGAATCGTTTAACGCCGGCATGTTCAGCAGCTGTCATTGCTTTAATTGCGCCGTCTAAGTCAATTTTCACTGTCTTGTCTAAGCCTTTTCCTCCAGCACCTGCACTGAATATTACTGCATCCATGCCTCTAGCTGCTTCGGCTAATTCATCGATTGAGTTCTTAGCTAAGTCGAGTAATACTGTTTCGATCCCTCGTTCGCTAAAGAAACTTTCTTGTTCAGCCTTACGTATCATAGCTTTTTCTTGAATGCTTTCATGGTCTTTGACTATTTCAGCAAAGTGTCTAGCAACTTTACCATTTGCTCCTACTACTAATACTTTCATTAAAAAACTCCTTTCAAAAGCTTTTAATCTAACTGTATTTTCTATCTCATCTTAACAACAACCCCCTTTGTTTACAAAGAATCGGCTTGTGAGAAGTAGTTTATTTATGCTGATGAAAGAGAGATGATTCCGCGACCGCATATTTATGTTCACTCAGCGAATTCAATGTAGCCATGGGACCGTCTCTAGTTCTTTACAAAAATACGGTCGTATTTTTATAAAAGCTCTTCCGTCTCGTCTACCTATTGATATTGTAGATCACTGTCGTTCACGCAGAATTTAATACGGTAGTCCGTCCTTATTCATAGTAAATGAATTCACTGAACTCACGGTAATATGCTGGGTGAGTGTTCTTCAAAAACTAAATTTAATAAATAAGATCGTTTTAGTAATAGCATATGAAAGTGAGAATGGTGAGGTGCAGTCGTATTAGGACGACTTTGCGTACTTCAAGCCATAGGAGTGGTAGCGACATATGGATTAACTAGCAAAGCGCGACGAAAGCTTAATCAAAAGGTTTAAGCCGAGGTGATTGACTTAAGGAGATCCACTACGGTGACCGAATCATTCTCGCTGAAATAAGTACACTATTTCCGAGAACACCCTCATGTTCTAAATAATTCAGTTGTATGTTAAACTATTTAAGGATAAAAAATGATTTAAAAAGAAAGGGCGTATTTTGTGCAGTTAGAAGCATCATTACAGGAGCATTTTGGGTATTCTTCCTTTCGCCCTGGACAAAAAGAAATAATAAATACAATATTATCTGGGCAAGATACATTAGGGATTCTGCCAACCGGGGGAGGTAAGTCAGTCTGTTACCAGCTCCCGGCTTTAATGTTGCCTGGCTTAACCGTAGTAATATCGCCATTGATTTCCTTGATGAAAGATCAAGTGGATACGTTGACGCAACTAGGAGTACAAGCAGCTTATTTGAACTCGACTATCAGTAGTAAAGAGTTCCAAGATATAATACAACAACTACGCCAAAGAACATTGAAGATGTTATATGTGGCACCTGAACGGTTAGAGAATCCAAGTTTCCAGGAGTTTTTAAGTAAACAAAATATCTCACTATTTGCTGTGGATGAGGCGCATTGTGTGTCTCAATGGGGCTTTGATTTCAGACCAAGCTACCGAAACATTACACAATTTATTAACCAATTGCCTCAAAGACCGAGAATGTCAGCCTTCACCGCAACAGCAACGAAACGTGTTCAAGACGATATTGTGGCTCAATTGGAATTAGAAGATCCAGGCGTCTTCATTAATTCCTTTGACCGACCAAATATCAAATTCTCAGTCATCGAACCTAACAATCGTCTAGTGACTTTGCATAGTTTAATTAATCATGATGAAGCAATTATTATTTATGCCAACACGCGTAAACAAGTCGACAAGTTGCATTTAGAGTTGAAGCAACAAGGTTATGCCGTGAATAAGTATCATGCTGGGATGGAACACGATCAAAGACAACAATCTCAGTCTGAATTCATTAAGGATGAGTGTAACATAATTGTCGCAACAAATGCTTTTGGAATGGGAATTGATAAGACCGACGTTCGGAAAGTGATTCACTTTAACTTGCCGAAAGATTTAGAAAGTTATTACCAAGAAGCGGGCCGTGCGGGCCGTGATTCCCTTGATGCGGAAGCGATTCTTTTATATCACTCTCAAGATATTATGACGAATAAGTTTTTAATTGCGCAAAGTAATGATGAATTAGCTCATCGCCGCTTAGAGATGATGATTCAGTACGCAAGCTTCACGGGTTGTTTGCGGAATTTTATCCTAAGATATTTTGGTGAATTTCCTAATGAAGCTTGTGGAAATTGTTCAAATTGTATGGGTGAGATGCGTCAAATCGATGTGACAAAAGAAGCACAGATGATCTTATCGTGTATGCTTCGAATGAAGCACCAATTTGGGATGACGATGATTATTGATGTCCTGCGTGGAAGTCAGAATCAGCGAGTTCTAGATAATCGCTTTGACGAGCTGTCGACTTACGGCATTATGAAGACTTATTCTGTTCAACAAATTCGCGACATCATTTCAGCATTATTAGCCTATCAATATATTGGCGTGACGGAACACCGCGGTTTATATGCGACGGAAGCATCTAAGATGCTTTTAATGGGTAAGACGACTTTAACAATTAAAGAACGTAAATACCTTAAAGCATCAACCAGTCGTAGACGCACAGTATCTAAAGATGTTAATGCGGATCTGTATGAACAATTGCGTCAAGTTCGGGCACAACTGGCCAAAGAAGAGGGGATGCCGGCTTATATTATCTTCTCTAATAAATCCTTGGAAGATATGGCGAGTCGTATGCCGAATACTTATGAAGAATTCCTTGATGTTGAAGGGGTTGGATCGGTTAAAGCAGAGAAGTATGCGGGCTATTTCTTACCTGCGATTCAAGAATATTCTTCTTCGAATCCGGATACGACAGTCGAAGAAGAACCACACCGTGAAAGTGTTGATCTACAAAGTAGTGGTGGACAATCAAGTTATTATATTAGTGCTCAGTATGCAGAACGTGGCCTGACGCCATTGGAGATTGCGATTGAACGTAATATGACTGAAGCCACTATCTTGTCGCATCTGACACAAGCTGCGGAGCAAGGGGATTTAGAAGTGTTTGACGCGGATGTGTCATCATATATTAAGAACCAAATCAAGCAAGCGATTCGAAAAGTTGGGACCGACTCACTAAAAGCGATTAAAGAAGCTTTGCCTGAAAAGATTAGTTATGATGATATAAAATACGTCCTGATTGATTATTTAGTAAATAATATTTAATAAAAAGCACGCATCTAAGGAGCAGTGAGGTGACCCCCGAAAGTTAGAGTTAAAAATCTAACTTTACGGGGGGCGTTTTTGTGTCACAAAAGTATTCATATAAATATCAAAATACGTTTAATCTCAAATCGAACTACTCTTTTAGAAATTTACTCATCACCACTGCAACCTTCAGAATTGATCGTTAAGTATTGCTCCAGATTGCCAACTCTACTTATAATATTTGAACTCAAAAAAGATTTCGTCATTATAACGTATATTTTTGTTAGACGTTGTAATAGATAACCATGGGTTTGGAATCTTATTCCGCAACAAGGTCGCTTCTAAACGTTTCTACATACCCTCGTCTATACATCGCCCGATTCACTATGAAGTTGAATACAATCCCTGTGATTAGATAAAGTCTGGCATTATGCATTCAAATTTTAAGTTAATAAAACAGTTGATAAAAGGTTATATCACATAATTTCTTTTCTTTTTAATTAATATTCGTAGCCATCGAACCAATGTTTCGTTTTATTTGAAAATTTGACTAATAATAGCATAACAGGAACCTCTACTAATACTCCTACAACGGTTGCTAAAGTTGCACCAGAATTCAATCCAAATAATGCTATTGAGACAGCTACAGCAAGTTCAAAAAAGTTACTTGTTCCAACCATGGCTGCGGGTGCTGCTATTGAAAAAGGCAATTTACAAGCTTTAGCACCACCATAACCAAGGAAAAATATTGCTATATTTTGAACAATTAACGGAATAGCAATTAATAAAATATGGAATGGATTACTTAGAATTCGTTCACCTTGGAATGAAAAGATAATAACTAAAGTTAGTAGTAAACCAATCCGTGTGGTCCCATCAAATTTATTCACAAAATCTTTTTCAAAATAATCATCACCTTTTTTCTTGACCACGTATTTTCGAACAATAATTCCTAGAGCCAAAGGGATTACAATGAATACAAAAATAGAGAGTAAAAGTGTATTGATAGGGACCGAAACGTTACCAATGCCCAATAAAAGTGCCACAATTGGAGCATATAAAAAGAGAACAATGATATCATTTATAGATACTTGCAATAAGGTGTATGCTGGATCACCTTTGGTTAGTTCACTCCATACAAATACCATAGCTGTACAAGGTGCTGCCCCTAAAAGAATCGCACCAGCTATGTACTCATTGGCTAGTTCGGGACTTAAAAACGGTTTAAATACCACCAAAAAGAAAAAGGCAGAAATTGCATACATGGTAAATGGTTTAATTAGCCAGTTTACTACTGTAGTTAAGATTAATCCTTTTGGCTTTCTTGTTACATTTACAATACTGCTAAAGTCAATTTTTAACATCATTGGAAAAATCATTAACCAAATTAAAATAGCTGTTGGAATTGATACGTTATAATACTCAAATTGACTTAAAAAATTAGGTATTGCAGGAACAAATTGCCCTAGCGCTACACCAATAATCATTGATAAAGCAACCCATAAACTTAAATAACGTTCCCAAAGCCCAATCCCATTTTCTTTATTCGATACTTTTTCTTTTAAAGCTGTTTCTTTCATTATTTTCCTCCAATAATAATAGTATTTAATCTTTTAATGAGAAACAAAAGAAGATAAACTCTTACTTCTTTTCCCTTAACAACATCCAGTGGAACCACAATCGCTCTCACCAGATTGGTCTGTTACCATAAAATGTACACCAGTATATTCAGCAATTTCATCAAGAGTTGGATAAGCTCCAGCTTTCTTCACTTTGCCATTCAATACTGTGATTGGCAAAGCAGCAGAATTCTCTTTCTGTAAAATAGTACTAACGGTTTCATTACTTACAAATTGCACAGGATTGTCAGTCAAATTGTATTGATAAGCTTGATATCCATCAATAGTATTTAATGCATTGATGACAGATGTAATTAGCATTTGATTTTCATCCACTGATGAGCCACAACCTCCACTACTGCAGCACATAACGGGTTCAAATATCTCTAATTTGTTCATATTTTACATCTTCTTCTAAAATAAATTTCGCACCTCAAACATTTTTCTTATTGAATCGCTTCTTTAACCAGTTGAATACCTAAATATTCACTAATGTCTTCATTCGTTGGATAAGCACCGGTTTTAACAATCTCTCCATCTAATACAGTAATTGGAAGAGAGTCTTGTCCTTCATTTTGCATAGTGTCTATGACGTTTTGATTTCGTACAAACGAATTAGGATTGGAAGCAAGATTGTAACGGATCATCATCACATCGTCTTCTTCTTTCACTTGTTTCATCACACCCGTAATACGTAATAAATCCTCGTCTACAGAAGGACCACAAACTCCGGTACTACAGCATAGGGCAGGTTCATAAATGGCTAACTTTTTCATATTGATCTTCCTTTTCATTTATTGTTGTATGACAAATACATCTTTCAGAACTTGAGAAAACACTTTGAAGGATTTCTGTTATCTCGGTAGCTAATTCTCGATTCACCGAATAATGATGCCAAGTTCCTATTTTTTCTGTAACAATTAAATCCGAATCTCTTAATACTTTTATATGATGGGAGAGAGTTGGTTGAGTAAAATCAAAGTGTTCAAGCAAATCACAGGCACATAAAGTATCGCAGGATAGTAAATCGAGTATCTTTACTCGATTTGGATCAGATAAAGCTTTCATTTTTTCAGCAAATAATTCATAATTCATTTATATTCTCCTTTGAGATTAAACAATTGTAGCAAGAACATCCTCTTTTAACTCAATAGGACTCCAGTCGATGACCGCAAAATGCCCATTTGATAATCCATCGACACGTTGGATCCATTCTTCTTCCGATTTTGCGCGAGCTAACAATGTTTTATTCGTAGTCCCTGTTGATAATAAACTGTTATTAACCACCCACCAAGTATGTGCAATACCTGCACGGTCTAAATCTTCTTGTAAACGAATCGATTCATAGACAGGTGTATTTTCAGGTAATGTCACCATGACCACTTCTGTTTGGTTGTGATCTTGTAAAATAGGCAGGAGTCGGGTAATCGATTCTGGTACTTCTCCAGAAGTTCGCTCCACCTCTTGGGCGTAACTTTGAGAAGATTCTAAAAGTAAAAGTGTGTGTCCCGTAGGCGCAGTATCAATAACCACCACATCTGCTTCCGTCATCGAAACAATTTCAGCAAATTTTCTGAATACTGCAATTTCTTCTGTACAAGGTGAGTTTAGATCTTCTTCTACATAAGCTAAGTCCTCTTCCGACATTGATTCACGCGCTTTAGCTAAAACTTCATTTTGGTAAAGCTCTAACTCTTTTTTCTCATCAATATGGCTAACCCCAAGAGTATCTGATTCATGCACAATATAATTTAAGTGAGCTGCAGGATCGGTCGTTGTTAAATGAACTTTTTTACCTTTTTCTACAAGGCCTTTCGCAATGCTGGCTGCGATGGTTGTTTTCCCAACGCCACCTTTACCCATTGTAAAGACGACTCGTTTGTTTGTGTTGTGTAAATCATCGATAACAGTTTGTAAGCGTGGGTATTCCTGATCCTGCACTTCTTCATGACTGATTTCAGGTTGTTCTTCACTAAGTAATAAACCGATACTTTCGATACTTGCAAGATTGTAAGGTCTTAATGGAATTTCAAAAATAGGTAAGTTTTTAAGATTTTCAGGCATTTGGTTTAATGCATCTTGTTGAATTTCATAGTATGTTTGAGAAATCGTATCTGTCGGATTTTCTAAAAGGCCATTCACAATAAGTTTCTGGTTTTCAACCCCTAATGTTCGTAATTCTTTGGACGCACGATTGGCTTCGACTAATGGTCCTTCTTGCGGGCGAGTTACGAGTAGTAAAGTTGCCATTTCAGAATTAGCAAGTGTTTCTACTGCCAAACTATAACTTTCTCTCTCTTCATCTAAACCAGATAATTGACCCATACAGCTTGTGCCAGTTGTATTTTCATCAAAGAAGTTTGTCCAAGCAGAAGGCAGTTGTAAGAGTCTCAATGTATGGCCGGTAGGTGCTGTATCAAAAATGATATAGTCGTATTGGTCAGATATATCAGGGCTTGTTAAGAATTTTGCGAACTGATCAAAAGAAGCAATTTCTGTCGTACATGAACCACTTAATTGTTCTTCCATATTTTGTACCGCAGAGTCTGGCAGAATTCCGCGATAAGGACCCACAATAGATTCTTTATATTCTTCTGCAGCACTGACTGGATCAAAGTTAGCGACGGTTAGGCCAGGATTTTCTTCAATTTCTGTTCCGTTATCATCTAATTCTCTTTCAAAAACATCTTGTAAATTACTGGCAGGGTCTGTACTCACTAATACAACTTTGAAACCTTCATTCGCTAATTGAATAGCTGTTGCGCTAGCGGCTGTTGTTTTCCCAACGCCACCTTTACCTGTATAGAATAAATACTTTGTATCAATATGCTCTTTTGGATTAAAAATTTCCATTCTGTTTTCCACTCCTTTGTTAAACGATTTGGACGAAATGATTGATTTAGTTTCTTCAATCAACTAATGGCTTATATTGATGATTGTATATGTATCGAATATATAGGTACCTATCTATGTATTCGATACAAATCAACCTATATGATGCAAGAAAACTTGCAATAATTCTCTAAATTTCATATACTTTATTCACATAGATACCTGTCAATGTATTAAATATAGATGGGTCTCTATGCTTTGTCAAGTAATCTTATCATTTTTATTTACTTCATTTTGTTGAAGGGTCATTAGGGATACTTATTGAGAGTGACACCTATTTATCCCCCTTTCATTCAACTTTATGTAAATAATAAATGAATACAAAACTATCATGAGGAGCATTACAAATGAAGAAAATATTTTACGAGGACATTAATAACCAACAACTGGTTGATGTTCGAACTCAACATGGGTACCAAGAGGGACATATTAAAAACTCTCTCAATCTTAACCCAAGTAACTTTAAAACTTATGCAATTTATTATCTCGATGTAAATCAATCCATTATTTTTATCATTGGTTCTGAGGACGAAGCTCAACTAGCAGAACTCACTGGGGTGACTGATGAATTAGGTTTTAATCAAAAGAATGGTTATCTTTTGATAGATGAAGTACCCAAAGATGGCTTACAGACAACGGAAACTATCCCTGCTGAAGATTTCCTGAATAAATCAGATGATTTTATATTACTTGACGTCAGACATCCAGACGAAATTACACGGCCAGCACCTGAAAAAAATTTGGTCAATATTCCATTTGAGGATTTAGTCAATGATTATCAATCACTGGATACGAGCAAACAAATTTTTACGCTTTGTGGATCTGGTAACCGAAGTACTGCAGCGGCTTCTTTCCTTGAATCAAAAGGATTAAATCCTAAAGTTATTGAAGGCGGAATGAAAGCCATTCAAGAAATTGGTAAATAATAAATTATAAAAAGTTTTCAAAAAAATGGCTTTGCAGATCCTTACAGGTATTGCAAAGCCATTTTCTTAGTTTATTGTCGATAAAGATTGCTGTAACAAGCATTTAGAAGGCATTTTAAATCAAGAGCAAGGTAATTGTGAGGTGACCCCCGAAAGTTAGAGTTAAAAATCTAACTTTACGGGGGTCGTTTTTGTGTCACAAAAGTATTCATATGAATTCAAATTAAAGGTTGTCGAAGAGTAACTAAATTTAGAAACAAATAAGTTAGGAACATCCACTGTAAAAAAAAGAGGCTGATAGTGCGATTTACGGACTTGAGTAAACCGGGCTATCTTATCTTAGGTTCTGATTTAGTGGGAACAGTTGAAATGCTTGGCTCGTTGGTTTCGGATCTTATCGTTGGCGACGTAGTTTGGGCAGACACATCAAACCCATTGAGCTACGTGACTTCTGCTGAATATATTGTTGTTCCAGCAAGTAGTTTAAGAAAATTAAGCGCGGATCTAACACTGGAAAAGGCTGCTTACCAAGTGCCGCCGTTGTTGCATATCAAAATATTGAGTTGTTGAAGCACGTCGAACCAGGAAAGTCAGCTCTAGTTATCGGTGCGGGTGCTCACACATAGGTTAAAATTATCTAAACTTTTGCAACCGAAAAATTCAAGCAGTTATTGATCGTGTGATACCATTTGAGGAAGTCGTTGATGGCTTGAAAGCTTTAGAAAGCGGGCAAGTCTTAGGAAAGATTATTGTGCAAATGAAATTAAAAAAAGAGGCATAAGCCTCATTTTTTAATTATTCGGAATTACCGCAAAAACTTCAGCTGGGAAACCAGGTGAGTCTTTAATATGTGGAACAGCAACAAAGATAATGCTACCGACGGCAGGGACTTGGTCAAGATTAGCTAGTAATTCTACTTGGAATTTATCTTCGGCCAACCAATAGTATTGTGCGTCTAAGAAGCCTTGTTCAGCTGCGTCGACACCACTATCCGTGTTTAGTGTCTCATGACCGATGGCAGTGACTTTACGTGTGCGACTTAAGAATTCTAAAGCCGGAATTGACCATCCTGGTGTATGCTCTACACCTTCTTTGTCTTTATTGACGAAAGCATCAAGGTCATCAAAGCGTTTATACCAACTACTTGAGAAAGCTACAAAGCTGCCTTCAGGAATTTGACCGTATGTTTCTTCAAAGTCTTTAATGTCTTCGACAGTCACTGCGTACCCTGGATCGTCTTTAACTTTGTCTTCTAGATGAATGACATAAAGAGGTAAGACACGTTCATTTTGTGGGATGTCTTGTAGTGTTCTTTTTCCTTCAGCAAAATGACTTGGCGCGTCAATATGAGTTCCATGAGAAGAACCGATAGTATACTCAAGTGAGTGCACGCGGTCTTGTTCCATTTTTGAAATTTGTTTCTCTTGAAGTGGATTAAATGTATGATAAATTGGAATTTGATCATTCACTTCATGAGTTAGGTTCACCCATTTGTAACCTTTTAAATCTTGTAGTAATTGATATAATGCATGCATTTGTTTCACTCCTGTAAATGTTATTTACCTAATTTCACTTATTAACTAAGATAAATACAACGCAAACCACTATTGTAGAGAGTTTTAAGAAGGGAGGGACTTTATATGTCCTATGTAAAAGTTGAAATATTTATACCAGCAGAAAATACAGATGATTTAATCGCTGCCTTGAATGAGGCAGAACTTTTGAAAGACGGTAATTACGATTATTGTTATTCAACCATGCCTGTAAAAGGCCACTTTAGACCACTAGATGGGGCGAATCCATTTATAGGTGAGGTTGGCGAGATTGAAGAAGTGGATGAGTTGAAAGTTGAGTTCAGGATAAAAGCAGCAGATAGAAAACTTGCCGAGGCGATTATCTTTGAGAAACATCCATATGAAACGCCGGTAGTTAACTTTATTGGGTTGGTTTAAAGGATATTAAGAATATATACGCGTTTCCTGTCCCTGAAAAATCACTAGGACACGAAAAAGCTCAACAACTTGGAACAATCTCCAAAATTGTTGAGTTTTTTATTTCATTATTTAAATACGTAATCCAATACTTCCACAGCTTGGTCCAATGTCTCGACAGTCACATTCGCTTTATTTGATAACTCTTTAAGAGCATGAATTAATTTAGTTGGACGTACGATAATCAGTGGCTTGTTGTGGTTGATGGCAGTTGTTGCGTCCATTGCTGTATTCCATTGACGATATTGGTCGCCGAACAGTGCAATAACAAGATCCGCTTTATTCATCAGTATTTGAGTGCGGAAATTATTAATATCAGAAGCAGCATCATCATGGTAGTAATTATTAGGTTGTTCACCTAAGATTTTTTCACCAATAGCATCTGAAGTATCATGGTCTGTTTGGGGAGCTACGAAGTCGATATCTAAGCCTTTTGCAGCTACTTTCTCTTTTAATTCTTCGCGCCAATTATCATGAATTTGACCCGCTAAATAAACAGTTAATTTCATATATAAAACCTCCATCTAACTCTATCATATCGAAATAAAGAAAGGGTTACTAATAATATACTCAGTTAAGCGTTTAAAATAAGTAAACGATTGCATTTGCTATGGACTAGTGATTAAAGTACAAAAATGCAATTATTTTTATAGCAATGACTGACAACAAAAGACACAGACTGCTATGATAAAGAGATTAAGTTTCTAAAAGAGAAAGAGGGATTGGGTTGTCTAAAGTTGGTAAAAAACTATATGGTACGGTTTTAATAAAAGCTGATCTAGTTGGGGTACTGTCACAATCTGGAGAACCCTTAACAATGAATGATATCTCAAATCATGCGGATATAACGTTATTAACGTCTTCCAAAATATTAAACACACGTATATTACTTGGTGATATGCGGTGTGATGAAAGGGGGGAAGCGACTTTGGCTACGTTCGATAAGGCGGTCCAAAATGAATCTTTTGCTTTTGATGAATTAACGCCACGAACACCTTATACATTACCTAATCAAGCAGATTTGAAGGGGCAAGTGGAAGATTCTGAGAAAAATGGTTATGCTATTGATGACCGCAAATCAGACGAAGATGTCTTTTGTGTAGGTGCAGCAATAGTGAATCTAATTGACCGCACTCATTATGCGTTCAGTATTAGTATTTCTTATTATCATCTGACAGATTAGTTGAAGGAAGATATGATTGATGCTGTGACGAAGACTGACACAATTATTGAGTTCCAAATAGAAACTTATGCTGATTAAATAAAGATAAAAACTGTACAAAAGTTGTACAGTTTTTTTGAGTCGTAATTTCCTATTCGGAAAGCACATGCATATGAATGGTAATTTGGACCTATATTTTATAAAATATATTCTGAAGTAATCTGTTTATTGAAGTGCAATTTATTTAAAAACAATGTTACTTTCATATTAAACATAGCTAAGATGTAATAAAGAAAAAGTGATAGGGGATGAGATATGGTGAGTCGCAGAGAAAATATTAGTTCGATTTTATTTGGTTGCTTTTTAGTTATTTTTGGACTTGCGCTTGTCTTTTTTAGAGCTTCATTTGTTCTCCTATTGGCTGAAATTATTCAATTCATTTTAATTGTCATAGGTCTTTGGAAATTATTCTGTACCTTAATACTCAAACGAGGAGAAGATAAGTTTCTACCTAGGCTAATGGCATTAGGAAAGGCATTGTTGTATGTAATCTTCGGTTTAATTTTGGCTAATCGAGTTGATTTTACAACCGGTTGGCTAATCTTCTTTATTGGTTTGTATCAGTTTACGGTCGGTATTATTGGTTTCACTTCCTATATTTTATTAGCGCGAGATAAAGTGAGAAATATAAAGAGTCAATTATTTATTTCATTGATCCATGTTCTATTTGGCGTCACGAGTATGTTTGGTTCGGAGCGTATTACGAACACGTTATTTCGACTTGGTGTCTACTTAGTGTTTATCGGTTTTACTTATGTTAATGACGGAAGGCAATTAATTACACGTAATGAAAAAGCCAGGAAATTAAGAAATCGCATACGGATACCTTTACCAGTCTTTATTGATGCGATTATTCCGAATAACGTGTTGATTAAATTTAATGAAATGCTGGTAGGTAATGAAGATACGGTTTCGGAAAGATTTTCTAATAAACTGCCTGCTAAAGATTACGATGAAGATTCAATTGTTCATATTTTAATCCATGTAGGAAAGACCGGCTTTGATAAGATAGGACACGTGGACGTCAGTTATAAAGGAAAAGTGTACTCATACGGAAATCATGATATTGAAGCTCATTTCGCTGCAGGGGCAATAGGGGATGGTGTTCTCGTCGTTGCGGATGAAAAACCTTACTTAGATTTTCTAAAAACGAGAGGAACGAGTGTGTTTCGCTTTGGAATCGGTCTGACAGAAAAAGAGCTAGAAGAGTTAAAATACGAACTCGATCATATTCTAAAAGATGTGACGCCTTGGGAAGCAACGACTGAAAAACAAAAGAAAAGTTATATCGGCAAAGTACTGGAAGCGACGAAAGGGCAAGCCTTTAAATTTAAGCGCGGACGTTATAAAACTTATTTTGTTTTAGGAACCAATTGCGTGTTGCTGGCAGATGAATTACTTGGAAACAATGGAATTAATCTGATAAATGTCGCAGGAATTTTAGCTCCAGGAACTTATTATGACTACTTTAATAAACTATTCCATACATATGGCTCGAATGTCATATCGAAAATGTTAGTCCATCCACAATTTCAAGAACCATTGGTTGAGGTCAAACCGGTTACAAAAAAAGAAAAACGCGCTTAGAAAAGTGAGGGGTACTCCATTTCTAAGCGCATTTTTTATCTTCTAGAGTCGTCATACTCAACAAAATTCAAATAATTGGCTTTAGCGGGTTGGTCTTTATACTCACTAAAGGGCACAGATTGGTGATAGAAGAGCCTACCGTTATCGTAAAAGACGAAGCTCACTTCTTGAGCTCCTGTTGATGGATGAATTGTCGGAATGGCAAGTTGATATCGGTCACTTGGTGTGCCCCAAAATTGAGATACCGCGATAATATTCGGGTTCAATTCAACAAATTGGTTCACTGAATGATATTGATAAAAATCATAGTCAATTGGTTTAAACATCTCAGGCGAAACTTCATAGAAAATCAAAGTTGCTCCCATCGCATAAATATCATAGATAGGGTAAGAAACTTGCATGAATGGTTCTGTTCCATTCGATCTGTAATAAGGATACGAAATAATATAATTATTACGATGATCCAGTTTAAGCTGCTCAGAAACCGTATAATCAGAGCGATCAATCATTGCTTGTAGATCAGAGGTCTTTGTTCCATCACTACCATTACCAAAGACAGCATTCTCAACAACATATCTAAAATCACCATAAGCTTCTAAAGCCTCGGGAGAGGTAATCCAATTGAATGCTTCAAACGCTTGATGAATCTCAATGACATTTTGATAACTTGATGGTTGACTTGTTGATTCAGCTGACAACTTTTTAAAACGCGTCAAGTTTACATTAAAAGTGATATCATCCATTGAATTACTTTGTGTTTCATGAAAGCTCACTAAATCATGGGAATCTTGGACGTCGTTATAATAAAAATATAGACTGGTGCCTAATTTTAACATATTTGACTGCTCACCAATGTAGCTTTGATATTGGTACGATGCGTATCCAAGACCTTCAGTACCTTGGTGATCAACACTTCCATCACGATTAAAAGTTAGTTGATGGGAAGTATCAGGTTTAAAGGAATCAGAAACTGTAACTTTATTTGAAAGAAAGAACACTAAACTTTCCTCTGACTTTTCCAGATAATTATCGTAAGGCATAGTTACGTTTTGTAAACTAATGCTTTGAACTGCACCAGTAGATTGATAATTCCCAATAAAATCCTGATAAGGTAAGGATTCAGTGCTGGCATTCGAAGTACTATCTCCAGCAGGACTAGCAAAGTGGGCTAAGTATTCACGGGCATATTCTGTTAATGACATCTCTGTTGCATGGTCAATCCACCCTGGATAATCATCTTCCAAACTATAAATGATATCTCGAATTTGAGCATCACTTAAAGTCGTTCCACTGATAGCAGAGTTGAATAATGCCTCATCAAAATCATCCATATATTGTCCGCCATCTACCCAACCATTGCCAGATGATAGGGAAGAGCTTAAATAATCAACCAACTCTTGTCGTCCCATCAGGCCTTGTGCCGAGCTAGATTGAAAGCTAAATAATGAGAATGAAGACACAAGTAATAAGCTAACTTTTAAAAATTTATTCATAAAATGCTCCTATTATTTGATTAGTAAATAGTCAGGTTGAACTCACAGAAACTAGCCAAAGAATCGCTTGATTTCAATTTCAGCAGCTTCAGGTGAGTCTGATCCATGAATCGTATTATAAGTTAAATCAGTCGCAAAGTCTCCGCGTATTGTTCCCGGCATAGCTTCAAAGACATTAGTTGGCCCCATCAATGACCGCATACCTTGAATAGCTTCTTCACCTTCAACAATCATTGCAAATACTGATCCAGATAACATATAAGCTTCCAGTTTAGGATAGAAATTCTGTTCTAATAAATGAGCATAATGATTCGCAATTGTCTTTGAATCAAGATTCATCAGCTTTGCTTGAACGATCTGGTAGCCTTTTCTTTCAATTCGACTAATAATTTCACCCATTAATTGGCGTTGGATAGCGTCAGGCTTCAGCATGATGTAGGTCCGTTCTACCGTCATGTTCTCACACTCCTAAAATATTGGTACTCTCATTATACTTGAATCTTTAAATAATTGTTTTATAACTCACCAGAATCATTATATTTGTCTCTCATCTTGGATAGCTTTCATACCACCATCGATAATGATAGGTTGAAATCCTAGTGTCTCAAGGTATGAAGCAGCTGCTGTTCCTCGGTTTCCAGAACCGCATAAAGTATAGATGTGTTTACTGTGATTAAGGGATTGATGAGACGTAGGTAAATCTTAAAATGGAATGGATTTTAGATTATTTTTAGGTGCGATACGTGTAATTTCGGACGGATATCTAACATCAAGAAGAGTATAATCGCCTTCAAGGTTTAAGAAAGCATTAGCAGAGATTGTATCACTTTGTCTAAGTTCCGAATTAGGGATTTCCTCAAACAAAATATAACCAGACAACTCTGTAAAGCCTAATTCTTTTGCTAATAATTGAAGGTTGTCTAAGTGTTGTGAACTGTTATCATCAGTGACAAAGACCATAGACTCATTAGTCGGATAATAGTTGATTGCGTACTTTTTAAAGTTAACTAAATTAAGATTCAGTGCCCCAACAATGTGGCCAGCTTGAAATGAATGTTGCGAACGTGTATCAACGATGTGTTGCCCATTAAGTGAGCTGTAAACTAATTTTTGCATATAATCAGCCTCCGATTATTCTAATTATAGTTAGTATATGGTATTAAAGTTAGCGAGGCCAAGGATTATTGAAATTTAAAAACAATGCATGAATACTTAATATTTCGAGGGTTAAAACTTTACATAAAATTTACTTAAACTTTACATTAAAACTGCCAAATTTACATCAAATTTACATTACATTGCTATAATAATTCTTGTAATACAATACAAATAATTTATGGAATAGAGGAATTTTGAAAAAATGAAGAAATCTCTTTTAGTATCATTATGTGCTTCTGTATTATTATCAGTCGTATCACCTACATTTGTTTCTGCAAGACAAGAAGAGGGTCAATTTGCTGATCTACCAGTTGTTACTTTAGAAGAAGGTCGCGCTTTAACTGAAGATTTATCACTAGTAAACGAAAACCAAGCCAAATACGTATTCTTATTCATCGGTGACGGAATGGGGAACATCCCTGTATCTGCGGCAGAATATTACTTAGGCCCAGATAATGGTAATGAAGGAAATGGTGTAGCGCAAGCACAACCTTTAAACTTCTCACAATTTCCAGTAATTGGTTTACAAAACCCAACGGATGCAGACCACTATGTGCCAGACTCAGCAGCAACAGCAACTTCATTCGGTAACGGTGTAAAGATTGATTCAAACGTGATTGGTTTAACTCCTGGCTTCACTGAACAAACAGAATCAGTAGCTGAAAAAGCAAAAGCTGAAGGTAAATCAATTGGTATTCTTTCAACAGTTACATTAAACCACGCAACACCAGCAGCATTCTACTCAAACGTTGAGCACCGTAATAACTATTATGAAATCGGTGAACAAATGGCTTTATCTGACTTCGATTATTTCGCTGGAGGATCTCTAGGAGGTCGTACGGGTGAAGAAGGTCAACCTGACTTATACGAGGTCATGGAAGAAAATGGCTATACTGTTGCAGATATACAAGAAGAATTTGATGCAATTACTGCAGATTCAGGTAAAGTATATGCTCCAGCAGCTGTATTATCTGAAGCAGATGGTTCTTCAATGAAATACGCAATGGACCGTGACCAAGGTGAGCAAACATTAGCAGACATGGTTTCTAAAGGGGTTGAAGTATTAGGTTCAAACGAAGAAGGATTCTTCATGATGATTGAATCTGGTAAGATTGACTGGGCAGAGCATGCGAATGATGCAGCTGCTACAGTTCACGAAGTTATTGACTTCCAAAATGCTATCCAAGAAGCAATTAACTTCTACTATGAGCATCCAGAAGAAACGTTAATCGTTGTTACAGCTGACCACCCAACTGGTGGATTTACAATAGGTAACTCAGAGACAGGATACAACAGTTACTTCCACTTAATCGATAACCAAGCTGTATCTCAAGAAGAGTTCGATGTTATCTTTACTGAAGCATTAGAAGAAAATCCAGAAATGACTTTCGAAGATTTTGTTCCAGTACTAGAAGAAAACTTTGGTTTCATCATTGATTTAGAAGCAACTGAAGAAGTATTAACACAAGCAGAAGCAAGTGAAGCAGAAGCAGAAGAAACTGATTTAATGGCAGTATCTGCATTAGATTTAGAAGAATTACGCTATGCATTTGAGCAATCTAAATTAGAGTATGAAGACCGTAACGCTGGTCAAGCTGACGTTATCAAAGGCTACCACTCTTACTTACCAATCTCTATTGCATCAACTCGTTTAGTAGCTCGTAAAGCTGGTTTTGGATTTACAACGGTTGCCCACTCTCCAGAGCGTGTTCCAGTTTATGCAATCGGATCAGGAGCTGCAATGTTCGAAGGAAACTTTGAAAATAACGACATTGCTTACAAATTATTAGCAGCAATGGGTATGTACGAAGGTGGCGACACAGCAGTTGCACCAATCGAAGTAACTGGTAAAGCATCTGCTGATGAATCAACTGAAGAAGAGTCAACAGAAGAAACAACTGAACAGTCTGCAGAAGAAACTTCAGAAGAATCAACTGAAGAAGAGACAGCAGAAGAAACAACTGAAGAAGAAACAACTGAAGAAGAAACAACTGAAGAAGAATCAGCTGAATAATCTCTGAGGAATTCGATTAAACAAATTCTTAACGCAGCGTTATTTATTTAACGTTGCGCTTTTGAATTTTAGGAGACATTTATGAAAAGAAATTTATTATTATTTATTGGACTGTTTTTCACTTTAATTGGCCCTAAGAGTAGTGTACTGGCTCAAGTTGAGGAACTAACTTTGTCTGATGTACCTTTTGTAGGATATTATATAGCACCAGAAGATCATGCGATAGAGGGCTTATTATTCGAAGAAAATCAACTTTTAATTTATATTAAAGACCAACACGATTTAACCGACCAAACAACTGGGCTAGAAAAGAGTCAATGGTTAGCTGACTTTCATTCTTTTCCATATCCAGAATTATCAAATTATTCTGAAAGTGTCCGTGAACGTTACTTAAGTGAAGATAATTTACCATATGATTTACAAGCAGATTATAGAGAAATTGTCTCTATGATTACACCTGAAATGTCACAATTGGACATTTTAAATTTAATCAATAACCGTATTCCGGGCATTTACTATACGGAAAAAGATGGGTATGCTTATTATACAATCGCAAGTCCGACTGTGTTTGAAGAAGAGGATGCGTGGAACATTCAACTATTCGGTGAAGAATTATTCGTACTTGAAGAAGTTGATGGAAAGTTGCAAGATCAAGATGGAATCACTTATAAGTATCTTGCTGGAATTACGCCAAATTAATTAATAATTGAAAGGATAAGAAGCCATTGAAAAAATGTTTGACGCTACTTTTAACTACTACTTTATTGCTATCACTGAATCCAGTGATGATTTTGGCAGAAGAAGATCATGACCATGATGCGACTGGAACTTTAGCAGCAGACCATCATCATGAACATGGAACGAATTATGCCAATTTCATACCAACTAATATACTAAATCCAGACGATAGCGTCTATAAAGCGAGAGTGTAAAATATTTTGTGTAAATAGAAAAAAGGAAGTCCCTTCTGTAGAATAGAGTTACCACACTAAATTCACAGAAAAGAGGACTTCCCTATGAACAATCTTACTACAGATATCTTACAGACT